>NZ_JSWE01000059.1 GCF_000815465.1 Candidatus Jidaibacter acanthamoeba
AATTCGGATCTTTAGCTTTCTCCCTCATTTCAAAGCTTTGACACCGCTTTACAAAGTGTTTTTCATTAATAATCTCTTTGCCTGCACCTAAGCTTTTCTTGGCATAATTTAGGATTTGTTTTTCCTTTTCTAAAAGTTCTTGAGTAGTAAACTTATCCCCTACTCTGATTAGCACACCTGACTTTTCACATTCATTTATTTCTTTTTGTATTTCCGTGGTTGAGGCATTCCCTATACTATATTTTAAAACCCTGC
>NZ_JSWE01000060.1 GCF_000815465.1 Candidatus Jidaibacter acanthamoeba
TAAGTGTTGTTACCATCATAACCTCCATCAGCTAAAACCTCAGCTATCTTCTCTTAGTTCGCTTGCTCTATTAATGGTTCTAAGCATTTACGATCATCTGTTATATGGTTGGTCATAACACGTGAAACTATTAATCCCTCTTTACTAACTCCTATGTGTAGCTTGTGCCATACTCTTCTTTCTACTTCACCTCCATGCTTGAAAATAAGCCATTCACTTTCCCCATATACTTTTATACCAGTACTATCTATTACCAAGTACCCTTCTTCAACTAAAG
>NZ_JSWE01000061.1 GCF_000815465.1 Candidatus Jidaibacter acanthamoeba
CCATCATTAAAGTATAGCCTTCCTCTCTTTTTCTGCTTTTTGGGGACTTTTAATCCTTCTTCACGCCAAATACGCTCAACTCGTTTATGGTTAACTTGCCATCCTTCAGCTTTTAGTAATGCTGTTATCCGGCGATAACCATAACGTCCATATTTAGTTGCTATATCTATAACATCTTTACGAAGAGCATCTTCATCATTAGCTTTTTTAGGTATATAACGCTGAACAGAGCGAGAGATAGACAATAATCTACATGCCTTACGCTCTGATATATCATATTTTTGACATGCTGATACTACTGCTTTACGCTTCTGCTCAGCGCTTATTAGTTTCCCTCAGCTACATCTTTTAGTATTAGATTACTAAGGGTAAGCTCAGCTATAGCGCGTTTTAAACGCATATTCTCAACCTCAAGATTCTTTAGACGTTTAACCTTGGAAATCTCCATACCACCATATTCTTTACGCCATTTATAATATGTAGCATCAGAAATACCTAACTGTTTGCACATTCTGATAACATGCTCTCCATGGCTAAGTATTACCTCCGCCTGCCTTAATAACCTTATTATCTGCTCACTATTATATTTCTTCTTAATCATATAATTACTCCATCTAATTTTACTTATAGATTAGCTCAATATCTATCTATTTACTAACCTATTCATGGAGCTATTATACGGGGGCAGGACACCTTTGACCTTGATATAAGTTTCATCCAGGTACCAAGAAGAATTAGTAGATTTGAGAAAGCAACTCACTTTCTTTTGTATTTCAGGACCATAATGCTGTACCCACCTATATATTGTGCTTGGACATATGTTTAATCCTCTCTCTTCCATTAACTCTGCTAAATTGCGGTAGCTAAGCCTGTACCTTGAATACCAGCGTACACATAATAATATAATTTCCCCTTCATAGTGGCGTCATTTGAAATCTACAGATTTATACTGCTTGCCTTACCTTATACCTACCTTCATATTTCATTTCTCGCAACACAACCAAT
>NZ_JSWE01000062.1 GCF_000815465.1 Candidatus Jidaibacter acanthamoeba
TATAAGTATAACCATTTACCTTTAACCTTGATATAAGTTTCATCCAGGTACCAGGAAGCGTTGGTGGATTTGACAAAATAGCTAACTTTCTTTTGTATTTCAGGCCCATAATGCTGAACCCACCTGTATATGGTACTTGGAGAAATGTTTAATCCTCTCTCTTCCAGCATTTCACTTAAATTACGATAACTAAGTCTGTACCTCAAATACCAGCGTACACATAATAATATAATCTTCCCTTCATAGTGGCGCCATTTGAAATCTACAGACTTGTACTTTTTCATATGCATAATTATTAAGTTGCGCCTTACCTTATACCTACCTTTATATTTCATTTCTCGCAACACTGCCGAAATTAATTACCAAGTGCAATAACTTGACAGTGACGGCTAGATTACTCTAGCCGGAACTCAATATATCAGTATCTAAACCTAAAGGTCATATGAACCAAATACTACATAGCTTGCGGCAGAACCAGGATGTGAAGTAGCAATAAGTAAATCAGCAAAACCGTCACCGTTGATGTCTCCTGCTCCGCTTACTGCACGACCTGAATAATCATATGATGCTTCCCCGTTTAGTTGAAACCCGTTTTTCCCGTTAATGCTTGATAAATACATGCTTGAAGGAAATGGAGATTTGCTTCCGTATAATACATAGCTTGCTCCGGTGCCAAAATAAGCAGATGGAGCACTAATAATTAAATCATCAAGACCGTCACCATTGATATCTCCTACTCCGCTTACTGCAGTGCCTGACATATCATGCTCCGACCGCCCTTTAAGTCGGAACCCGTTGCTTCCGTTAATGCTTGATAAACTCATACTTGGAGGAAATGGGAATTTACTTCCATATACTATATAGCTTATTCCGGCGCCATAAGTAGCATAAGGAGCACCTATAATTAAATCATCAATGCCGTCACCATTGATATCCCCTGCTCCACTTACTACATAACCTGAATTATCAGATACCTCTACTCCTTTGAGTCGAAACCCGTTTTTCCCGTTAAGACTTGATAAACTCATACTTGGAGGAAATGGGAATTTGCTTCCAAATACTACATAGCTTATTCCGGCATGAGAATTAGCAAGAGGAGCACCTATAATTAAATCATCAATACCATCACCATTGATATCTCCTGCCCCGCTTACTGCAAAACCTGAAACCCCCTTCAATTGCTCTCCTTGGAGTTCAAAGCCGTTGCTTCCGTTAAGGCTTGATAAATTCATACTTGGAGGAAATGGGAATTTGCTTCCGAATACTACATAGCTTGCTCCATTATAATAACCCGAAGCATTATCAGGAGCACCTATAATTAAATCATCAATACCGTCACCATTGATATCTCCTGCTCCGCTTACTGCATTGCCTGAAAACTTAACCGATAGTGTACCGTTCAGTTGAAACCCATTTTTTCCGTTAAGGCTCGATAAATCAATTAGTGGAGGAAACGGAAATTTGCTTCCGAATACTACATAGCTTGCTCCAGCGTAAGAATTAGCAAGAGGGGCACCAATAATTAAATCATCAAGACCATCACCATTGATATCTCCTGCTCCGCTTACTTTAATACATGAATATCGACTCGGTATTGACTCTTTCAGTTGAAAACCGTTGCTTCCGTTAAGGCTTGATAAATTCATACTCGGAGGAAAGGGAAATTTACTTCCAAATACTACATAGCTTATTCCGCCTTGAGTAAGAGGAATACCAATAATCATATCATTAATGCCGTCACCATTAATATCCCCTGCACCGCTTACTGCAGTGCTTGTCTGATCCAATAACATTGCTTTTAGCCGAAACCCGTTGGTTCCGTTAAGGCTTGATAAAGGGAAGGGGTTTATAAATAAATTAGCCATGTAATTAATACCTCAAATTTATATAATTGTTCGTTTCATATTCTAAAAAAAGTAAAGTTTTATAATACCTAATCATAAATAACCTTATTGATAGGTAGGTATCAGGTATACAATATTAACGCTGGCGGATAATCAATATTATTGATATTAAAGCTAGATATAATATATGAAACTTAAAATACTATTAGTTACTAACTCTGTGATATTCATATATTATTTGGCGGAAGGTTGGCCTTTTATTCTGATTATGTAATAGAGATGATGCTAATTATTCATATGTTACTTAAGCTACCGCTAAGGCAAACCGATGAGTTTATCAGGTCTATATTTGAGCTTGTTAGAGTTAAGCTTGAAGTACATGAGTTTGAACCGGATTATCCAAGCGAGCTAAATGTATGCTTAAGAGAATAAAGTTACCACCTTTAGTTGAAGAAAGGTACTTGGTAATAGAGAATTAGCCAATACAAAATTAGGCTTTAGTTATTTTGTAATTATATATTCATTTCCCTAATAGGATAAGTTTTGGAAGATAAATTAAAAATGACATGGATTTTTAAATACTCCAAAACTTATAAAAAGCCATATAAAATAGAAAGCGCTGGAATTAACTACTCCATTTTCCGAAACACTATCCTTCTTCATATTCTCTTCCAAAACGTATATAACAATCTTCTTCTTTAAATGATTTATCATTTCCAAAAATTATGAATCTCGAGCCATCTGAATTATGTGTTTGAATGTTAGCACTTTTTTTTGTAGAAGCGGGAGTTTGAAAACTACCACTTAGGCATATAGCCGCTTCATTCAACTCATCAGCATAATTATATAATCCATAAATTGCACCAATCGCAGCGCCGGGAGTCCCGCCAAAAATTCCTCCAATAATCGCATATGTGGTAGAATACCAATTTGTGCCTGCAACTATGCCAACTACTCCTTTTGATAGGTCTCCTATACTCAGACCTATTAAGCCTCCAAGAGTAGCATAGCCCCAACTAATATTCGCAGGCACAGCACATTTATTAGCGCTAGAATATAATGTTGTTTCATTATTGAGTTGAAAAATTAAATTTTCTGACATACAAGCAACCTTATTTATTTATGCTATTGAGCAGATATATACTATACAAAAAAATAATTACCAATACAAATTTGTTTAAGACATAAAAAGTTTATTATAACCTTAATATTTTACCTATGTATTAAATTAATTTCTTTAATATTGGGTATTTTTACCCAACCCCCGAAAAGATAATAAATACTTTATTGAGAGACAATTTAACTTATCAATTCCTACTTATGCATTCTAAAAAATCCCATAAAATTAGATAACTTCTTTCCCCAATTTCATTTTTTGCAGCACAACCAATTTACTTACCTTGTAACAATTAAGTTTTAGATAAAATATTAGTGTTATTTAATTTATGTAAGATCTAAAACTATATTATAAAATAAAAACTATGTTTATTATTAGTAAATACTATAGATAATGTATTTATTTTAAATAAAATATCATACAATTAATAATTTATTTACACATGCATTAAGTATATCTTGCAAATTCATATTAGTCTTATGAATTTAGGCAATATTATTTAATTTCAATTTAAAAGTAATTATAAAATAAGTTAAATACCTAAGTAGTATATATAATATAGTCGCCGTGAACTATAAGGAAATATATTTAACAGGTAATGAAACCTTTAGTTCAATTAGTTGGTTGTAGAGTTATATTTTTATCTCCTCACTCGCCGGTTGCTTCTGACCTAGTTAAAATAAATATACTTGATTATAAACTCGTTTGACGTCTATCTTAAAGGGAAGGTTATAAAGAAGCTTTATTAACTTTTACGCTAATAAAGCTTCGGTTAGTTACTAGAACACGGCTGGCAACATATCAAATAGTTGAGAAAAAATGTTACTCATCATACTATCATTGCCCAAGGAATCTTCAATATTTTCCGTACCGAACACTATATAGCTTACCCCTGAGTGGCTATGAGCAAGAGGAGCTCCTATAGCAAAATCTGCAATACCGTCCTTATTTACGTCACCCACTCCACTTACTGAGTAACCCATTGAATCCTCAGAGCGTACCTTATTTATTTGGAAACCATGGCTGCCGTTTAGATTATACTGGTTGATGTATATCTCAGGCGGAAACCCAAGTTTATCTCCAAATAATACATAGCTTGTTTCTTGGCCACCGCACGCATTATAAGATTTACTTATAATTAAATCATCTATGCCGTCATTATTTATATCACCCGCGCCGTTTACTTTTAAGCCGGCACCCGTACTATCCTTAATAGCAAAGCCGTTGTTCCCGTTAATACTAGATACACTAAAAGGATTTGAAAAATCTTTACTTCCGTATAATACATAATTTGTCGGGTTACCGCCGCATGGACCTGAACTATCGGAAGACACAACCAAATCATTTAAGCTGTCACCGTTAATATCTCCTATACCGCTCACTGATGAACCAAGATAACTAGTCTTACTATCTCCTTGTATTTTAAATCCGTTATTATTTCCAATATACGGATATATATGCTGTAGTGCATTTTCCGATCCCTTTCCGTATACTACGTAGGCAGCTCCTATACCGTTATCAGCATTACGAGCACCTATGATTATATCATCTAAACCGTCTCCGTTAATATCACCTAATTTGCCGATTGATTGCCCTGAAACGCTGTTTTGTTCTCCATAAATTGTAAGGCCTTTCCATTGTTCCAGGTTAGTCAGGTTTACAATCGGAGGTAATGGCAAATTGTTTCCGTACAGTACATAACTTGCTCCACCGCCATTATTTATCATTCCTTGCGGCGCGCTTATAACTATATCATCCAGGCCGTCACCGTTCATATCTCCGGCAGCGCTTACCGACATACCTAAAGAACTTCCTCTCTCTTTATCATCTCCGATAATCGCAAAACCATTACTGCCGTTAAGATCAGAAACATTTATAGTAGAAGGAAAACCGGATTTACTACCAAATACTACATAACCTTCTCCTAGCTGGTTATTTTTACCGACAGCTCCTATAATTATATCATTTAAGCCATCTCCGTTTATATCGCCTGCTCCGCTTACAGAATAGCCTAATGCATCTTTTGAATTTTCTCCGACTATTTGAAAACCATTACTACCGTTAAGACTGGAAACACTAAGTTTAGAAGAGAATTTAGAATCTTTTCCAAAAAGAACATAAGCTTTACCTGCATATTTATTTGCAGACTGAGCTCCTATAATCATATCATTTATACCGTCACCGTTGACATCTCCCGCACTGCTTATTTGCCAACCTAATTCATCTTTATCATTACCGATTACTTTAAACCCGTTTTTTCCGTTAAGGGAAGATAGATAGAATGGATTATTTGATGAAGTCATATTATTATCCTCATATTGAAGGTTTACTGCTAACTTTTCTTGAAATAAGAAAAGTTACAAGCTTAGTGTAATTAAATAATGTTCATAACCTATATAAATAATGTTAAAATTACTAAACCATTATTAACTTTTTATTTTAAATTAATGTTAAATTCTTATTGTTCTTTGTTATTTTATATTGTTTCTTTATTTAGTCAGAATGTCTGCACTACATGCTATGTATGGTTATAAGCTCTTTTTAGTAAAAAAGTGACTATTTATGCTAAAGACAGAGATGATAGAACAGCCAGGTAGCGTTGCAAAGAATAAGATTTGAGAGTAGCTATAGAGTTAAGCAAGCAACTAATGATTTATTCATATGAGGAAGTATCAGCCTATAGATTTCAAACGGCGCCACTATGAAGGGGAGATTATATTATTATGTGTACGCTGGTATTTTAGGTATAGAGTTAGTTATCGTAACTTAAGTGAAATGATGGAATAAAGAGGATTAAACATCTGCCCAAGTACCATATACAGGTGGGTTCAGCATTATGGCCCTGAAATACAAAAGAAAGTTAGCTATTTTGTCAAATCCACCAACACTTCCTGGTACCTGGATGAAACTTATATCAAGGTTAAAGGTAAATGGTTATACTTATACAGAGCAATTGATAGGGTACCGTCAACTTAACTTAGAGTAATAATTTTGTTATATGTAAGAAGTAAGCATTTTGCTATATATTATGCATAATAATGTTGAGAAGCAGCCTCATTGAATAATTCGAAAGCAAGCCTCATTTTATTTTTATATTCTGAAGCTTTAAACTTATATCTATTTACTTTTAATAAATTTAAAAATTGACTGCATGATGATAAGAACCGTTGTGTATGTCCGGGATCCTTAAATTTCCTCATTTGACGCTCTCTCTGCCTAGTAGGTTGATGAGAGTTTTCTATTAGGTTATTTAATCGCTTATGCTTACTGTGCTCACTAGATTTGAGTATTGATTTCTTTGCCGATCCGTAACTTCTTAATTTATCAGTTACTATTATTTTTGGTATAAAATTATGCCTCTTCAGTAGCTTTTTAAAAAACCTAAGCGCAGCTTTAGTATTCCTTCTCTTCTGCAATAAAATATCTAACTCTTGCCCCTGATTGTCTATTGCTCGCCATAACCAAAAAACCTCTCTTCTTATTACCACTCTCATTTCATCCAAATGCCACTTATCACCAGGAATATAACTTCTCTTCTTACGTATATTATTTGCTATTATTGAGCCAAACTTTTTATTCCATTCTCTTATACTTTCATGACTTACCTCAATATTCCTATACAACAATATTTCTGATATATCTCTCAAGCTTAAAGAATACCTGTGATATAACATAACTAACATATCTTATTATTTCACGTGGGTACCTATGCCTCTTATACATCACTAGACCTATATATTTTTATATTAATATTATATACTAGCTTAAT
>NZ_JSWE01000063.1 GCF_000815465.1 Candidatus Jidaibacter acanthamoeba
AGATGAATGCATATCAGGAAAGTAATAATAAAGAAGAAGAGGAAAGCTTTAAGGAGAGTAAGAAGAAAGATCCGGAAAAGGAGAAGGAAGAAAGTTCTAAGGATAGTAGGAGTAAGCAAGAAGGAGATAAAGAGGAAAGTTCGGAGAAGAGACAGAATGCTGAAGATAAAGAATGGGAAAAAACTAAGCAAGAGGAAACTAGGAAAGGCTCAGGTGGAGGTAATAATAAGGAAGGATCGGGGAGTAAGGGAGAAGCTAAGGCAGATGGAGCTGAGGCAGAAAGTAGTAGCAATGAAGCTTCATATGCTAGTGACAATATAGTTATAAACTCTGAAGCTGAAGAGAATCAAGATAGTGCCCAGCAAGATCAATCAGGTAATACTGAGGAAGCAAATAAAAAAGAAGAAGTACTAATAAGAGGAGATAAAAGGGTTGGGGGACTTGTAGGAGATCTATTAGACAAAGTAGGTGATGTATAAGTGCTGCGACTAATGAAGTAATAGATGCAGCGAAAGAGAATGTTAAGGAGAATTATCCTAATGCATATGAAGGAGCAAAGGTAGTTAAAACGATATGGGATAGGACTTGGGGAGTATTAGGAATATCAGTAAAAGGGTTTACGGGAATACTTATAGGGAAAGAGGGAGCGGATGTAGTATTTGAGGGAGCATCAGATTTAATGGAGAAGACTGATGATTGGATAAAAGAGGGAATGAGCGATAAGCAGAAGGAGGGGATGGATGGAATCTACACAGCAGCAGGAGCTGCAGCAGGAGCTGCAGCAGGAGCTGCAGCAGGAGCTGCAGCAGGACTAGGAGTGGCAGGATATGCGGCTAAGGAAACACTTAAAAAGACTTTAAAAAATAGTGGATCAACTAAACATATTTGCTCTAAAAAAACAACTGACAGTGATATAAAAGATCAAAGTACTACTAAAACACAAGGTGAAGTAAAAGCTCCAGTGCAACATAATATAAAAGAGCCGACTAAAATAACACAGCATATGCCTGCTAAACCTGCGGTTAATGATAATATTAAACCGACGATACATAAAACCTCGGATGTTAAGACTACTCCCCAAAACAATATAAAACAACAAACTGCTACACATTCTCATTCGGAAGTTAAAGCCCCAGTAAAACATGATAATAACAAACCGGTAGGAGCAAGTAGCAATATTGGTGATCAACCGAAGAGTACTAAGCCTGTATTTGATTTTTCCAACAATATGGGGGCAGGTTCATATATTCCAAAGCCGATGGATCCGGTAAAACTACCTCAATCTAAGGCGGACTTTAAGAATAGTAAGAGTGAACCGGTTACAAAGCAACCTTTTAAAGATGAGGCCAATAAACAAAGCCATGATTTATCAAAAGATACCCCTCATAAAGATGCTTCTCACACTACACCTGTTAAAAATAAGGTAGAACCGGAAGTAAATATTAAGGAAGAAGTTAGGGATGCGAATTTAAATAAATTCAAAGCTTCATTGGATAAGAACAATAAAGTTAACTTGGATGAACATGAAGGTGGAAATTGGAATGGACATGTAATAAAAAAACATGTACTGCCTTCTGATAATGTAATTATGGATAGAAAATTAAACCCGACTAAGTATGATCCGAATCAAAGATATCTAAAAGGATCTAGCTCATTTACTGATAAAGATACAGCAGAAAGGGTAATTGCTGAGGCATTGCAACATAATTGGGATAAAGTTGAAAAGTGGATGTTGGATACAGATAAACAAAAATTGCGTATAGATTATGAGAGTAATAAAGTAATTGGTAGAGGTATATCAGATCCAGACACTACTATCTCCGATAGGAGCAAAGTAAAGATATTTTTGAAAAGAGTAGAAAATGAGCTTAAAATTGAAACAGGTTACCCTGTAAAGTAAAAAGGAGAAATAATGAAAGCAAAAGAGTTCGAAAAAGAATATAGCCAATTAGATGAGTTGCTAGGAACATACTTTGCCTCAGATGCAGATACTGAGCAATTCAATGAAGATATCACGTTATCAGAATACTTATATAGTAAAGAAATGCTGCCTGAAGCAAAGCTTGCGTTAAAGCAAGCTGAGGAAGTATTGCAATTAGAGCCTTTTCCTGAGGAGTTAATAGGAGATATGACTAATATAGCTAGCCGAGTGGAGACACGAAAAGAATGGTTGGAAAAAGTGGTTGAAAAGTTGAAAGCAAAAATAGAAGAGATGGAAAGAAAGAAAAATAAAGAAAAATAAAGAAAAATAAAGAAAGAGGATTGGGACTCTGAAGGGTAATGTTGTAAAGATTAAGATTAAATAAAGAGAGCATGCTAGCACTTAGAGATAAAAATAGAGCATGGTTTTTACACGATGATAGGAAATTTTATCAAAGTGTACATGTAGTATATGATAGGAAAGAAAATACTTTAGATTCATTAATGGATTTACTGGGAGGGAAAGTTATTGATACTACTAACTTAAAACCTATAGTATTTAATGTAATGAAGAGTAAAAAAGCTACTTTGGATTACTTGCTTAAATGGGATTTTTTACATAATAGTACAAGGGTGCTTTTAGCAAACGAAAAAGCTTTAAAAGTTTTAAACGAAGTTGTACAAGGAGAATTCCAAGCATTACTTGCAGAGGTTAGAATGTATGACGGAACAGTTATAAATGATTATTATATTATTAATGTCATTATCCGAAAAGATATGATGAATAAAGAAAAATCTATTTTAAAACCAGAAGAAGAACGTGAGTCTTGGGATATGTATGAAAAATGTTTTTATGATATAAGTTGCTTAGGTGGAAGTGAGATAGCAATAGATGATGATAGTAAGATAACTTTAGGGTCTGAGAATCTAAGAAGAGCGGTAAGAGAAGCAAAGCTTACGGGCTTAGAATTTAATGAAAGTTGGGGAGGAATCTGTTTTATAGAATAAAAAGATATAGAGTTTTATTAAACATCATATAATCTAATAACCTTTATTTAACATTCCATCCTGGTTTATTTGGTTAGATTTTATTACTCAATAAAACCATATTCATTTGAGATGAGTCGTAGTCCTTTAGCTTTTTCACTAAACTCCATTAATCTTTTAATAGGTGTTTGTTTAATCTCTGGATATTTAGCTTCAAAATATTTTTTAGCTGTCTCATAAGAATCTTCTATATTAAGAGCATTAGCAACAATTCTTGAATTATTATCATCAACTATTAGTTTTCCTATGTAGACAACTTCCCCACCTTTTAAAGAAAATGTAATAATATCTTTTAAGGAGTTGGCATACCTTCTATCAAAATAAATGCTACTTAGAGAGTATTCCCCAGGTTCTATGAAGTAAACTAAAGTTGGAAAATTAAATGTAGCTGAAGGGATTACTATAGAAAATACTGTAACTAATTCCCCAATTATGTTTTCTGGATCTGTAGTAAAAATTCTTTTATTTTCCTTGTTTTTCCATGTCGTTTTTAAATTATATTTATCTCTTACCTTATCTACTTTTTGAGCAGTTTGAATGATGACAATCCCTTTTCTCCTTTCGTTAAAGCCTTTAACATCCTTAAATTGTTCAACATGTGTTCTAGTTGCACAAGCAGCTAACTGTAGAATTAGTAATATTGAGCAAATAAGTTTAATAAAATTTTTCATAAGCAAGTATTATTCTTCTTGAGTAACTGATTAATAGCACTTAAGAATAATTTATCAACTATATTTTTTACCTGAATTATATAAAATAATAATTATTTATAATTACTTAAGATTTAAAGGCAATCTTATAAAAAATATTTTAATTTTATAGTCTTCCTTTCAGTACTCGAGTTCCTGCTAAGATATCGTGAATCATAGCCCTTTGAGGAGAGATAATGCAAGGCAGGATAAATATAATAAAGCAAAAAGAAGACATTAATAAGGTAACTAATCCTTTATTAGCTATATTTTCCCATAAAATAGTAAACAAACCTATAGCAGTGATGATTGAAATTAAAAAAGTAACCATTCTGACAAATGCACGCCAAAGCTTTACTCTCTCACCATATCTATCAACCAGATAGGCAGTGTTGCGAGAAATGAAATATGAAGGTAGGTATAAGGTAAGGCAAGCAACTTAAT
>NZ_JSWE01000064.1 GCF_000815465.1 Candidatus Jidaibacter acanthamoeba
TCGGCTTGATTATTAAATTCAATGAATATATTAATCGTATCTTTTTCTTCCCCAGAACTCAAACTCGGACTTATATAACTTTCACGCTCCTTAATACCTGCCATACTCGATAACAACTTGCCTGTCTTATCACAAACGTCAGAGTAAGAGTAATTTAGCTCCTTTTGTAATTTAGTAATGATTATCTTATATATATTATTTTTAATTAATGAATTTCTATATTTTTCTTGATATATTTCCTCAACTACCTTTAGAGCCTCATGCATTTCTAAATCTTTTTTTATGGCAACTTCCCTTAAGCCTTTGCATGTAGTATTTCCTTGGGTATAACTTACATCATACCTTGCCGGATTGTTCAGCTTTGAGTTAATAATACTTTTGGGAGTATACCCTTCTTTATCTTTTATTAAAGGGTTAGAACCATGTTTCAGTAATATCTTAAGTATTTCAGCATAACGTACTAACGGAGTTCTATCAGTGTCCCACATCACCCCGTTTTTGAGAGCTGTATTACAAAGCACTGTATAGTGAAGTGGAGTTCTACCTTGCTTATCAA
>NZ_JSWE01000065.1 GCF_000815465.1 Candidatus Jidaibacter acanthamoeba
TTTCTTACTTGCTGCTTGGAATGGAAACTTAGATGTGATGAGATATCTCCTTGAGCTAAAACCTGAGTTCATAGATTCATTAAATAAAGATGAAGATAATGCTTTCTTACTTGCTGCTTGGAATGGAAACTTAGATGTGATGAGATATCTCCTTGAGCTAAAACCTGAGTTCATAGATTCATTAAATAAAGATGAAGATAATGCTTTCTTACTTGCTGCTTGGAATGGAAACTTAGATGTGATGAGATATCTCCTTGAGATAAAACCTGAGTTCATTAATTCATCAAATAAATATGGAGCCAATGCATTTTTACTTG
>NZ_JSWE01000066.1 GCF_000815465.1 Candidatus Jidaibacter acanthamoeba
TCGGTTTGATTATTAAATTCAATGAATATATTAATCGTATCTTTTTCTTCCCCAGGACTCAAACTTGGACTTATATAACTTTCACGCTCCTTAATACCCGCCATACTCGATAACAACTTGCCTGTCTTATCACAAACGTCAGAGTAAGAATAATTTAGCTCCTTTTGTAATTTAGTAATAATTATCTTATATATATTATTTTTAATTAATAGATTTCTATATTTTTCATGATATATTCCCTCAACTACCTTTAGAGCCTCATGCATTTCTAAATCTTTTTTTATGGCAACTTCCCTTAAACCCTCGCATGTAGTATTTCCTTGGGTATAACTTACATCATACCTTGCCGTATTGTTCAGCTTTGAGTTAATAATGCTTTTGGGAGTATACCCTTCTTTATCTTTTATTAAAGGGTTAGCACCATGTTTCAGTAATATCTCAAGTATTTCAGCATAACGTACTAACGGAGTTCTATCCATTTCCCATATCACCCCGTTTTTTAGAGCTGTATTACAAAGCACTGTATAGTGAAGTGGAGTTCTACCTTGCTTATCAA
>NZ_JSWE01000067.1 GCF_000815465.1 Candidatus Jidaibacter acanthamoeba
AACTTCTCAGCTGACCATATAGAAAAAGGCTTAACTATATTTTCAAATGTATAAGCAGCAGCATCTTTAGCTGAAACACCTGCTTCAACCATCTTTTCAGCTGACCATATAGAAAAAGGCTTAACTATGTTTTTAAATGTATAAGCAGCAGCATCTTTAGCTGAAATACCTGCTTCAATCAACTTCTCAGCTGACCATATAGAAAAAGGCTTAACTATATTTTCAA
>NZ_JSWE01000068.1 GCF_000815465.1 Candidatus Jidaibacter acanthamoeba
AATTATCACCGAAGCTTGGAGAATTTAAAAAGGAAGCTCACAATAAAGTAATGCATGAACTAGCGAATAAATTAGGAGTAAACTATCTAGAAGTATATGGAGGGAGTGTAGTAGAGCAGGGGTTAGTAGGTAAAGCCGGGATTACGACATCGCAAGCGAGTAGTTCATATCGAATAGAGCCAAATTATGCTGAGAAGTTTAATTTAAGCTTTGCAAACGGTAATGAATATAACCAATTTTTAAATTACTATAATCAAAACTTCCCGGGGTTTATATTAAGTACAAGTACATATAATCAATATAATACCAGGGGTAGTAACTATAGTTCAGTAATAGTTGATCCCAATAAGCTAATAAACCAAGTTGCTGCTACATTAGCTAATACAACACATGTAGAAAGAGTAACACAACAAACAAGCCAAGAACGAGCTGTTTAAATTAAGGTTGGAGAGTTATAAGAATATAACTCTCTGCTAATTAATTTTTGTACTATAATTTAAGTTAATGATATGTTAGGAACCGGTAGTGATCTTAACCCGAATTAGTGTAGAGGAAGTTAAGCAACTTCTAAAGAATCTTGACTCTCAAAGTTGTGTTTCTATGAGGTTGCACCAATACATCTAGTTCATAGCCTTCCTGGTCAATTGCTCTCCACAGCTAGTATCTCTTGCCTCTTATTACTATGCACTGCTCATCTAGATGCCACTTATCTCCTCGTGTGCCTTCTCTTCTTTTTAGATTATTTGCATATATTCTACCAAATCTCATCACCCAGCTGCGTATTGTTTCATGGCTCACTTCTACTCCTTTATACATGAGTAATGATTCAATATCCCTCAAGCTCACTGCCAGCCTATAATAACACCATACCACATAGCTTATAATCTCTACAGGAAACCTGTAGCCTTTATACTTGAGCATGGCCTCTTTATCTATAACCTTCCCTACTTTTTACACCATCCTTAAACCGTAGACAACAACTTGGCAGTACCATATAAATTCTTGAGGGTGACCTATATTTTCAATATTTTGTATATTATTTCTTTATTCAGTTACTCTCATATAGCCCTCCTTTGTTTGACAGTTTATTGTTGTCATTATTACTTAACTTATATGGCGACTTAGCTGTTGGTTATCACCCCTTGTATTATATCTCTCTAGCCATTTTGCTACTTGTTCATATAATCTTCTAGTATTCATTCTGATATCACTTAGTTGATCAGCTTGATACTTGAATTCTTCCTGCATTATCAACCCTGGAAATCTGCTATTAAAGTAATTAACAAATCTATTTAGCTCAGCAACATTGTTAAATTTTAAGCTAAATGTTGTAGTTATTGGTTGGTTACTTGTATTTGTTCTATATTGAGTATCAGTTTGTATAGTGTTTATTCCCGCCATTGATACCATGGCTTGCTCTACTGCAATACCATTATATATATCATCCCAACTTACTTTTAATACTTTTTGGAATTTTCTCATAAGTTCATTATGACTTAAGTTTATTTGGTCTGTTTTACCAGTTTCAGCGCTTGCTTTAGCTTCACTCTCCTTGTTACTAGCTATTGTTTCACTCCAACTTATACTACTACCTCCACTCGCTCGCCCAATCCTCCTTAAATTTTCTCTATTATCAACACTTATGCTGCTATTTACAGCTCTTTGATTACCTACTGCTGCCTCTCGCAGCTCATAATTTAGTAACCATTCAAAAAATTCTAAACCATGTCTTACAGATATACCAAGGTTGTAACTACTTAAAGTGCAGTTTCCATTGTCATTACTTTGAATAGTATGATATGGCCATGTTTCTATATAGTTTAGAGCATCATTAGATATGTTTTTTATATGTTCTGGTAGTTCTATTCCATATATATTACTTAATCCATTTTCTATATTTTCTGGCCTTGAAAATATTGCTTGAATTACCCCTATAATATATTGGGTTAGTTCTTGTTTATCCTCTTCTAATTTAAAAGAACCTATATAATAGGATTTGATTTTTCTCATCCCTCCTTCGAGCTTAGTATACCTACTATGAGCTACTCCATCTATCCTACCAGCCTCTATCCATCGGTTATCCACTCTTGCTATAATTCTATCTTCACTAAATTTAGCTAAGCTTATATACAAACAATGCCCAGGCTTTACTACCGCGCGTCCATTTAGTCCTTCAACCTCATGTTCAGAATATCCTGTTCTTATTACATACTCTTCTCCTATACTTAAGCTCAATAATTTATTAATTATTGCCTTCGCTCTTTGTTTAATTAAAACCTCTTTGTAGGTAGAGCTAATCCAGTAATTGTTAATCTTTTCTCCTATTAATGTATCAATTATTGTCATAATTTCTTTGAAGAGCTTACTACCTGCTTCTCTATCTGGTATCTCAACTTCAAGGCCTTTTTGTAACTTTAAGTAAAGCTCTATATATAAATATAGCCTTATCCCTAATATCTCATCTGAGTGTCCTCCCTCAACTCGTATAGTTCTTTGATGTTCAGGCCGAATTTTTATTATATTTTCTAGATACATTCTATATGTTCTGCGCAAACCTATATCATTCTTCCAATTTATTAATTTTTCATTACCTGTAATCTCATAGATTATATTTGCAACCGTCTCATCATTTAATCTTCCAGTATAGCTAACCATACCCCTTTCTAATATCTTTCTTAACCGTTGTTCAGTCACAAAATATTTATCTAGCAATATTCTGCCCTGCAGCATATTTGGCTTAATAAATAAAGAAATATTGAGCGCATCATCATTGTTCTTATTCAGGCAAGTAACATCTGCTCCATTTGCAACTAAATATTTAACTACTGCAATATGATGGTTTATTGCCGCCAACATTAACGGCGTGTCTCTTCCTTCGTTGTTTTGGTCATTTATATATATCCTGCGGTGTGCAAGTATAGCTTGAACTGCTTCCAAATCTCCCCGCTCAGCAGCATCATGCAATTCTGTTTTTTCATTTGTTAAGGTTATATTCTTTAATCGTAATGTTCCCTGTCCTAAATAGTAATCATATACTTCAGTGGGTAACTGTGCTGTTTTAGCTGATTCTTTTAATGCCTCTATAAGCACTTTTTTTTGCTCTAAACTTAAAGGAATATGGGTAGTGCCTTTTGTGCTTCTTATTACTAAAGTTTCTTTATCAAATACTAAGTATGTTTTGTGCTTTAATGCATGGTCAAAAGTATTATCGATCCATGCAGGGTTGGAGCTATATTTATAACAATAAATATTTACTAACCTAAATGCTTCTTCATTATTTAGAAAAATGATATCAGAATTAAGAAGGAAATTTCTGGTTATAGCGTATGCTATATCTGCTTCCCTGCCAATAATTAGTATCTCTAAAGCAGATTGTAATCTTTTTTTAATTTGGACATTACCAGATCGAGCACTCTCTAAGAATTCTGTAAGTAGTGTTTCAACTAACTCATTTTCTTGTCTATTACTTACTATCGTGTTTATGGTGCGTTCTATAAAGAAAATTACCTTATGATTCTCTGATTGTTTTGGTTTAAATAAGTATTGATATATTGGCTTAAGTAGTTCCGGCTGTTTAAGCTTAGTCCCTAAAGAGCGTAATATTAAAACTACCATAATTTTTATATGTCTGTCATTGCTACTTGTTAACTCTAACAGTTCTTCTACTACTCTTTTGAGTAAATCATAATTAGATTCTTTATAAATAGCTCTTATATTAGTTAAAGCTCCCGCTGCAGTTAACCTGAACCATTCTTCATTACTGCCTAGCTTTGCTACCAATTCAGAAATAGTTTTATTAAAAAGAACTAAATTATGGTTCTCTATTGTATTTCCTAAAAAACCTAGAGCTTCTATTGCACTAGATCTAATATACTGTTTTACACCTTCTTTTAACTTTTCTAATAAAAAGCCAACCACCTTATCTATCAAAGCAGGGAGAGGCCTTTTATTTATTAGATCACTAAGTAGAGATGAAGCGCTATTATGGTGCCACTCCCACCTATAATCAAGCTTATTTTCATTTAACAATTTTAAAACAGCGTTTTCTATTGGCTTAGATCCTTGCATACTTAGTAGTATCTTAAGTATAGAATGTTCAATACTTAGATGTGTGTAAGATAATCTTGTTAATAACTTTTCTACTATTGTTTCCAATAGATTTTGTTTTTGTATACCTGATATTTTAACTAATTCTTTTATAACATTATCATTTGTTTCTATATCGGGTGAAGTTAAGGATTCAATAATTATTTTTATTGCTTCAGGTAACTGATAAGATTGCTGACCGATTATTATATTAGCTAATACTTCTCCAACCCCACCTTCAATTTGTTTGCTTGCTGATAATATTCCATTTGCTATTGCACTTATCATTTCAGGTTTTTTTGCCCTGACTAGCATTTTTTCTAAAGCATCTACTGCTCCCTCTTTTATCCACTCATCTGTCATTCCCATATTTCTATCATTAAGTGCTAGGGTTATCTCTGTTGCTATAATGGTTAATATTTTAGGCTCGTGAGTAAAATATGCAATTCCCTTTAAAGCTGATACATATCTAATTTTTATACTATAATCTTTTGTGTTATAATTATCTAACTCTTGTCTTAACTGATCAGTTATTTGCTTCATTAAACTTAGATTTTGTTCCTTATCCAATAACTCACATAATATACAAATAATGCTACTAGCGCTGAAAGCTGCTTTTGTTAAAAGAAATTTTGATAGCTCTCCGATTACTTTTTTAGCTAATTCAGTATTCTTTGTGCTCTTTACTATAATCTCTAGTAATCTTATAATCTTGTGAGTTACTTGAGCCTCATCCTCGCTATTCACCTTTAACTCGTTAAATATTAAGTTAATTATTGTTTCTGCCAAATTGCCGTTCTGGAGCTTAATTACTAATTTACTCAGTGAAGATAGTATTAATATTCGGTATTCTTTTGAGTAGCCGCTTAGATTCATATCCTCTGTAAATGCCAACAAATACTTTTTTATCTTTTCTATTAATTCAGGCTTATTAAGCTTGGGTAAAATTATGCCAATAACATTTAAAGCCCTCATGTCATATAATTCACCTTTATTACTAATTAGTAAGAAATTAACTATTTCTTCTAATTTCTGATACTGATTAATAAAGGGGTACTTTTCAAAAGCTTGATATATTTTATTATCACTACATTTTCCGTTTAAATATTCTCTTAAAATTATAGCTAAAAAAGCATTTATAAGTTTATTATTAACTTTATAAGTAGAACTAAGTATATTTACGCTGTGTTTCAGAATATCAATATTACTAAATTGTTTTGTAATATTCCCAATTATTTCTCTGTGTACCTCGATACTTTCATCTACTTCGCATTCCTCTAAACATCTAATTAACAAGCTTACATGCTTAAACCCAATAATTTCTCTAGGTTCAGTTTCTATAAAATACCAGAATCTTAGTAGTGCACTATAATCATTTAATGTTTTGCCTTTCTCATATAAGACCCTAGCTACATACCCCCACATTACCTCATAGTAAGGCGTGTATTTATGCTCCCTTATTAACCTTTCTGCCTCAGCATATCTCTCACTTCCCACCTCTTCTATACTTCTTGCAATATATCTTGCTGCAAAATATTCTTGGAATGTTAAATGTATAAAGTGTACTTCTTCTCCTATACTTTTTATTATCCCGATCTTAAGTATCTCTCCTATATGTCTTCCTAATACTTGCAATACTACTTCTTTACTTATTACTATTTCGTTCTTTCTCATTCCTTCTATGGCTAGCTCTTCTAATTTTAATACTAGCTCCTTACATTCATCCCATTCATTTAATCCTATCTCTTCTGCTTCTTCCCTAAAAAACTGCTTATTCTTTTCTTTAACTAAATACCTTTTTAACAGTTTCCCACTTATTTCTTTATATAGCCTACTTGAAGTATAACTTTTATCTCTGCTTAAATCTTCCCATGCATAACATATTAATTCTAAGTTAATTGGGATATGAGTTATTCCCCATATACCTTTATTACTTTCTAAAAAACTTATTATCTCCTTACTTTTATATGGGGACATAAATTTATTAATATAATTTTTTATGTTTTCGCTAGTAAACCCTATGTTTTGTAGCTCCTCATCTATATTAACTGGAGTACCCTCAATCTGCCTGATTCTGCAAGTAGGCCGAGAAGTAATGATTACTATATTGTTGGTATTGGTTAATATTTGGGTCAGTAATTGTGTTATTCTACTTCCTTCAGCTGTAGCTACTAATGAAATTATTTCATCATATCCATCTAAAATAAATAATGTATTCTTTGAATTATTAATTACAAACTGCTTAATACTTATTAAATCAGGCTTACTATCATTGTCACCACCCATGCAGTAATCCCTTATAATCTCACTAACGCTTGGGGTATTAGAATATTGCCTGTTTATACTTATAGCTATTTTCCTAAGCGGCAGCCATATTACTGCTGAAAACTTATCATTCCATAACTGGTTTTTACTCCACATTACTGAAGCATACTGGCATAATGTACTCTTACCTATTCCTGGTGTACCATAGATAGCTATTTTCTTTATTTCCCTGCCTTCTATATTATTAAATAGCTGCTTAACCTCTATTGTTTCTTTCTCTTCGTGTATTGATTCATAAGTCTCTAATCGCTCATCCCGCACTTTAGCTGCTTTACCCCTTTCTTCTTCTGCTCCTTCTTTTAGCTGTTTTTCCTTTTCTTCAAATACTTCTTTTTTTAAAATGGCTAAGTTAATAAAACTGCTTGTGATCGGAACATTCTGTAATACTAGATTATTAAGAGTTTTATAGTTTAAATAATATTCCTTTAAAGAGGTGATTACTTCATGCTGTTTATTTTTTGCTATATTTGGCCTTTCTATTCTCATACTGCCCTCTTTCCTTATATTTTATTGATTGGCCATAAACTATTTTAGACAAAGACATGGGATGAAGCTTAACATAAACAATTTATTACTGGATATTTATATCTTTTCTATTACTTAAAATGCTCCCTATTCACTCTTTGCTTATCATTTTAAATTTTCATTACATATTTTATATTTATTTCTTTTAAAACTATTTGCTAATTAATATAAATTTAAATACTGCTTATGCTTTATCTTGCAACATATTTTAAGATAGAATAAATAAAATACATATTATTTATATGAAATATATTTGAATATTTTAATAACTAAGCAACTAATTTATTTATTTTTATTGCCATTACCATTACTCTAATTAAGGTATGGGTAAAGGGGCGTTACTGCTTAAATTGGTTGTGTTGCGAGAAATGAAATATGAAGGTAGGTATAAGGTAAGGCAAGC
>NZ_JSWE01000069.1 GCF_000815465.1 Candidatus Jidaibacter acanthamoeba
ACCTAACAATATTATGTGATTACCTCAATGCCAGGCGTCATGAAGTAAAAGCATATTTAAGGGGACAATTATCCCCAAGCCGCCGGGAAGAGCTTAATAAAGAAATTCATAAATTAGGTATAATTTTATAAGAAATACTAGGCTTGCAGCTCATTCGCAAATAATCCTGGAAAATAAAATTATAGAATCACTTATTTCTGGACAAAAAATTTATAAAATCATTTAATCCTGGCCAAACTGTTTTTCTAGTCGCAATTAATTCTGGACAACATTTGCTCTTGATTGCTGGAATTTGTATTTATAAAATCAAGCCGTTACAATTAGGATTGGCATCGTACTTTAAAAGTAAACTTACTAAATCTTCATAATTAAATTGTACAGCATCATCAAGATTATTAAAGGAGTTAGGTTCGGCTCCTTTTTCAAGAAAATATTTAGCTAAGTCTATATTTTTATATCTTACTGCTTTACTAAGTAAGATATTTATCATTCTTTTATCTATTTTTTCTGAAAATACATGTTCTACCAAAGCCTTCATCATTTCAGTGTTACCGTCAAAGCTTACAAGGTTGGTTATACTTTGTATATAATCCTCAAATATATATTGAAGTCTGACTTGTTTTACCTGTTCTACTTCTCCCTCGGATACTAATTCCAGCAGGTTAATTAATGCTTTAGAAATGGCGTAGCTACGGGATGCTTCTTTGAAAACTAATTGCCTGGAAAACCATGAATCCGGACTTCTTGATACTAATGATTTTAAAATATTAAAGGATGCTACTTCAGACTTACTTAGATCCAATCTTTTAATGTAATTTATTAAGGACAATAGTATTTTATCAGCTAATCTACTTATATCGGCTTTATAAGTCTCGATAATCTTGATATTTTTAATATCTATTTTATGAAACAACATCATGAATTGCCTTAATAGTTCTTTTTGTTTTATACTTAAAAAAGTAATTTTTGATAATTCGTGATTAACATTTGAAATATTTTCCGTTCTCCTTAGTCTCTCTAAGTGGAATACTGCTAGTTTTCTATTGTGGTAATTTATAAAGATCTTAAATGGGGTAACTAATTTATTTTTATAAACTGCCTGTAATACGTTTTTAATTTCATGTGTCTTACTGTTGGTTTTATCATGCAAATATATGATGTATTCTGAATCAATATCCACATTTTCTTCTAACCCTAAAGAGAATAATACCTTATCAGAATGTAAGCCTAGAACTTCTTGGAATGTTAGCTTCTTCATTTTATGCCAAAGTAGTGTTATTACTTTTAATACTAAATAAAAACTATTAATATTTTGTTAATGAGTGCCCATTAATAGACTTTTAAGAAAATGCTATTCTCAGTTTAATGCAAATGATATGAATAAGAAAAAAGGAACAGTGGTAATTTTGATTTTACTAGTAGTTTTAATCGAGGAAGTTATTCTTATAATAACTTAAGGCTTTATGCTTAAAATATTTTTATTTAATTTTATAGATTAAATAAGCATTTCTTTGACAAAATAAGTGTTTTTTTATTATAAAGGCATGGAAATCAGATATGAAAGAAATGGCTCAAATACGCTGGAAAGATGCAATAAAAAAAGTTACTAAGCACTTGAAAGTAGTGATAACTAGTATGCTTATAGTTATGTTATTGCAAACATTTGCAGTAGTAAAAGGCACTTTAGATGATATTTGGCGCGAACATCAAATCCCTTATAATATTAAATGGAGCTATTTGAGCTCAATGTATGTGGCAAACTTAAGGGTTAAGTTACAAGATAAGGGCTATGAAAAAGAAGGATTAGTATTAAGAAAGTTAAAAAATTTACATAAAAACTTGTATCAAAATATGTTGGAAGAAATACCAACTGATGATGGCTTAAGAATAGTGCTATGGTATTACTATGACTTATATCCACACATAGCTACTAATGCACCATATGACCCCACATTCTATATGAACGCCATGCTAAGAACTTTAAAACAAATAAGCGACTTAAAAAGTAGATCACAATATATACAGGGATTTAAAAGGTTTATAACTTGTGAAGGAATAATATCATTTTTTGTAAGTACTAAAAACAGCTCATTATTACAAAATTTGTATAAGGAATGGTTGCCTCAAGTAATCTATTATTCTGATAACTTAGCTAAAGAAGCTAATTCCTCGGAACGATTACTAAAACATAGAGATACAACAGCTGCCCCTTTCAGCCTAATGATAAATGGTTACTTAGCTAATTTAGAATGGGTTTTTATCCAATTCAATATTTTAGATCGGGATATTAATTGTACGGCACCTGAGATAAAGAAGCTCCAATATTATATGAATATTATACCTGAGTTACACCTAAAATATAAGCACATAAAACATATTGATAGCCGTAACAAGATACTTTTCCAAGATAGCTACAATACTTTTGAAAATGGATTTCCACATCTCAAAAGCTTTTTATCAAAAGCCTGTGGAATAAAAGTAAAATACAACTCCTTCCCAATTGAAGAATAGCAAAGAATATTGCATAATTGTTAATATTACTTATATCTAAATAAATTATAATTTATTTAGATGAAATATTAAAAATATCTTATTTATAGTAAAAAATATTTTGACTTAATATATAGTTTAAGTTACTTATCTCTAATAAGTATATAAGCAAATTAAGCGTTATTACTGCAAGTAAGCTAAATTATTTAGGCTTATAGCCCATATACGTTATAAAAATTGCAGATATAGGGAAAAGATTAGCAAGGCCTAAATATAGTAAGGTAGTACCAATATGCCAAATAATATTACATCTAATCCAGAACAAAAGGATCAACAAAAGAGCAAGCTTAGTAAGAAGAAAAAGTTTATTATACTTATTATCGTTATCCTATCGGTAATAATCCTTAATAGATTATTTGATAGAAGACCTTTTAGGTTTGAGGATTTTAGCTCCCAAGAAGAGGCTCAAAACTACTTTGATAAGCATTATCCATTTGGTAGCAGGGGTAATACATTAATAATTGATTTACAAGAAGCTGGGGCGCAATGCGCAATAATATCTAAATCTGACAATATAAATTTTAATACTAAGCAACCTTTTGACCGAATGGTTAGTTGCGACTACTTTACAGGGTGGTTTTCTAAAGATCCTTTAGTCAATAATGTAGTTGCAGTTTTTATAGATGAAAATAGCCAAATAAAAGAAATACATGCTGTTAGGCATTATGGGTGGAAATAAAATATTTTAGTTATTAATAATATGGCACAA
The DNA here is from genome assembly GCF_000815465.1 of Candidatus Jidaibacter acanthamoeba. Lineage (NCBI taxonomy): Bacteria > Pseudomonadati > Pseudomonadota > Alphaproteobacteria > Rickettsiales > Candidatus Midichloriaceae > Candidatus Jidaibacter > Candidatus Jidaibacter acanthamoebae. The sequence continues at coordinate 3,260 of NZ_JSWE01000069.1, forward strand.
GCAAGTATTGAAATACATACAAAGGATGTAAGCGGAGTTCCTTATATACCTTTTAAAGGAGATGCCCAACACTTATTTATTGTATATATAGATAGTACTGGCAAGAAAACAGCTTTAAGGGGTGGCCCAGAAACAAATAATCCTATAAACGCCTTTATAGGTGATATTAAAATTACAAACGATAATTATAATGAGAACCATGTTGATTGGTCTCCAAACGCTCCTAAAATTGAAATAGCCAGCGGGACTGATGCTGAGATGCAAGCATTAGTAGATAAGATGTGGGCTAAAGCTGAGGCTATAAACAGAGAAGGATTTGATTATAAATTACCGCTAATTGGGCATGTACAAAATAGTAATGCTGCAGTTAAGGAAATGATAAAAGCAGCTGGGCTAGAACCGAAGTTACCAAAGCATCATGATGGTAAAAAAATATGGGCACCAGGTGTGGATGGACATTTTACCCATACCTTCATGGATACATACAGATAAAGATGCTTTTAGCAATTTAAATACTGCCAAATATGAAAGAGTGGTGAGTCACGACTTTAAAACAGTATCTTATATTAACAAAGAAACTAGGCAGAAAGTTTACGAAGAAGAAACAGGAGCAAAACAATCAGGTGGTTATATCCAAGTAACTGGCCATAGTGAGGAGGAAGTAGCACAAAAATACAATATTCCATTAGATAGAATTCTTGAAAACCCTTTTAGTGGGGAAGATATAATGGGAAGGCCTACAGGCTCTAAAAGCTTTACAATTTTACCAGAGAGTAAAACCTTTAAATCAAACCAAAACACCTATGGTCCAATGCCACAGTCTAGCGCAGATGGAAGTAATTTCAAAACTACCAATGAGGCATATGGGCCACCACCTCCGGGTTTTGGAGCAACCAATACTAAAACTCACAATGTAAAAAAGGGGGATAGTGTATGGAAAGTGGCAAAAGATCATGGTATGACCGTGGATGAACTGCTCTTAACCCCGGGTAATGAACACCTAAAAGCCGGCAAAACTAGTAAAAACGGTAAGGAGCACATAAATATAAGAGCAGGGGATAAGATTCATATCCCCGGAGATAAAGCATATAAGCCTTACACCTGGAGCAAGAGCTCGGGGTACGGAGATAATATAAAAACCACCAGTGGTAATTTTGATTTTACTAGTAGTTTTAATCGAGGAAGCTATTCTTCTCCTTATAGCTTTGATAAAACGGTTTACAATCAGTTTAGTTACTGGAATAAGGACTTTCATAAGTATGGAGCAGATCACTTAAATCTTGCCAAGGCTATGAGAGATATTGAGCTTGATAGCATACTATTTGCAAGCAAATTTAAAGAAGATTTAAAACGAAGCAAAGAGTACGGCTTTTCTGAGCAAGCTACAAAAGATTTTGATTTAAATATACCTAAAGGATTTAAGCACTATGAAGCCCCTAACTTTGATAATGTTAATAAACGTGAATATCAGGGCAAAAGCTATACTAATTCGCATAGCAGCGGTGGAAGTTCTAACTATCATGGCAGTGCAAGCGGATATTATAGTGGTCCAAAAGATTATGGGTGGAAGGTTAGCTTCGGTGTTAGGTTCCCCCTTGTAATTGATTTAAAAGGAGATGGTCTTAGTCTTATTAGCCTCCAAAACTATACAGCATTTTATGATATTGATGACAAAGGATTTTTAAAAAACCTAGGTTGGCCAAGTAAAGATGATGCCTTACTTGCTATTGATATGAATCAGGACGGGGTAATCAATCTAGCTAAGGAGATATCATTCAAACTATGGCATGAAGAGGCTAAAACAGATCTTGAAGGATTTAAACTAGTTTTTGATACTAATAAAGATGGTAAAGTTGATGAGCAGGATAAAGATTATGAAAACCTGGTAGTGTGGCAAGACCATAACCAAAATGGTATATCCGAGCCCGGTGAACTGATGGCTATAAGAGAAGCAGGAATTAAAGCTATTTTACTTAATGAGAGCGTTACTGTAGATAAGCCTGAGGTCAGCGGCAATAAAGTTTTGGGTGCGGTGAAGATGGAGAGTAACGGCAAAATAAAAGGAGCTTTATATGATGTAGCATTAATGGCAAGTAATGCAGGAATTAGATATGAAGAAGATGCATCAGAAATAATTTTACATTATGACGACGGTAAATCTCTAAAAGTGTATAAGATAGAAAATGGGAGTGGAGAGACGGTTGATCTACAAAGCACAGATTATGAAGTAGCGTTAGGGAATACCGGCAATGATAATATTAAAGCTAGCAATAAAGATACCGTAATTGATGGCTATGAAGGAGATGATATCTTAATAGGAGGAGACGGTAATGATTGGTTAAAAGGGGGATTAGGTTCAGATACTTTAAAGGGAGGGAATGGACATGATATTTTACTGATTGATAGCGAAGATAAACAAGAGAATATTGATGGTGGTGAGGGATATGATATTGCACTTGTAGCAACTAAAAAAGCTGTAGTGCTTGATTTAGCTCTAAGTCATATTGAAGCTGTATATGGAAATAGAGGTAGTGATAAATTTTCAGCTAAGAATTCTACAATTGCTGTTTATATGGATGGCGGTAGAGGTAATGATGAGCTAGAAGGAAGTGATCATGCTGATATTATAGTTGGAGGTAAGGGCAAAGACAAAATATATGCCGGTAAGGGTAATGATACTATATTTATAGATAGTAAAGATGATTTAAATGAAATTGATGTAGGTGAAGGAGAAGATAGTGTTTTTATATATGGCTCAATAGGAATTACCTTAGATGCTAATAAAATAAATGCTGAAAATATATTTGGTAGTATGGGGGATGACACTATTACTAATTCAGGTAGCCAGAATGTTGTGCTGGTTGGGAATGCGGGTAATGATACCCTTAAAGGCGGTATAGGAGATGACGTTTTAGATGGCGGAGAAGGGAATGATTTTTTAGAAGGTGGTCTAGGTAGTGATAAATATGTTTTTTACCTAGAATCAGGGCACGATATTATAGTCAATCATAATACTGAGAAAGACCAAGATATAGTAATGATCAATAGCTCAATTAAGAAAAAAGATATGGTCTTTACTAGAGTAAATAATGACTTAAAGCTAACCTTACGTGGTAACTTAAATGACTCTTTAACTATGAAAGACTGGTATAGGGAAGTAGATAGCATAGCACAAGGTCAAGGTGTGACTAACTATAAAGTAGATGGTTTTATAATAGATGCAGATAATGATAAGCCAAAAACCATAGTATTTAAGGATACCGGAAATAGTAAATTTAAAATGGAGAATGACAAAGAATGGGTAATATTTGTCGTTGAAGGAGAAAACAAAATCGGTGGAGGTAATCAAAATGATTTTATTTATGGTGGTAGTGGCAAGGATGAAATTATTGGTTGGGAGGGGAATGATATGTTAGGAGGCGGAGGCGGCGATGGTGATTACCTACAAGGATGGAGCGGGAATGATGTATATTTATATAATAGAGGGGATGGTAAAGATATAATTTTTGATGAATACAAGTATACAAAGATAAGAAATGGGGTTGAGAAAGGAGAAGAAGAGGTAGAGGTATCAAGGTATAAAACTGTATGTAATTGGAAAGGATGTAAAAGGAAGTGGTCACATTACGAAAAAGTAAGTCGACCTTACGAAAGACCTTATAAAGAAACTGTTGTTGTAGAAGGTAACGGTGGAGAAGCTGATAAGATTCTATTTGGCAAAGGAATTAAGCCTGAAGATTTAGTACTTCTGAAAAAGGATGATAATTTAATAATTAGCTTAAAAGAAGAAGGTAAATTTTTAAGGGAAGTATCTGATACTATAACCATCATAAATGAGTTTAAGGTATTTAATAAGGTAGAGTTATTATATTTTAGTGATTACCAACTTAGTATTGATACTAGAACAATTAATCCACTAATGAAGACGATCAATTTTGAATATTATAATAAATCTATGAATAGTACTTCTTCTGATCATTCTCTCAATAATGCTATTAACTCACTTCAACAAAATTTTTTGAAACAAAGTTTTGCTAAACATCATTTTATAGTTTTTGATACCGTAGGTAATAAAGTTGCTGAAATATATGATAGTCCTTTGCAATTCCATATAGATTACTTAAATAAATTTGAAGAGTTATATTTCATGCATGAGGTAATTAGAAAGTGTTCTCCTCGCCAAAAAATGCTAACAAATTCAAATAAAAATTATTATTATGAATTTGATAAAAGTTTTAAGTTTTCGGAACATAAAGCGTCGGTATATTTACATGCAAAGACATGTCAGGAAAATTACTTTATAATAAGAAATGATCAATGCCAAGCTGTTGCTGAGATATATGGTAGCCCAACGAAATTTCATTTTCCTTATCTCGATAAGTTTGAAATTATAGGTATTGAACATGAGTGTGTTTCTAATAATAAAAACAAATATAAAATTATGTCTGTAAATTCAAAAGAGTTAGAGAATAGAATAAAATCATTGGTACAAGATTTCCAACAAGACATATTTGCTACTCATCATTTTACGGTGTTAAATGAAGCAGGAGCAGCGATTGCTGAAATATACGGTAGCCCACTTCAATTCAATATGGATTATCTAAAAACTCATGGTGAAATGCACTTCATCCATGAAGTTAATAACTGGTGTCAAATTCATGAGAAAAAATTAGTAAACTCAAATAAAAGCTATAAGTATGAATTTACTAAAGGATTTAAATTCTCGGAACATAAAGGATCAATTTATGCTAATGCTGCTGTATGTAAAGAAAATTACTTTTTAGTAAAAAATACGCAATGCAATCCAGTTGCTGAAATATATGGAAGTCCAGCACAATTTAATGCACCATATCTTGACCAGTTTGAGAACCTCCGTATTGAACATGAATGCACAGTAGATTTTAGTAAATTATGGTATAGTGCTGTACCTGCGACATCAAAAGAAGTAGAAAGTGTAATTAAAACATTTGATCAAGATTTTACCAAACAAAGCTCTACCAAGCATCACTTCATAGTATACAATGAAGTAGGAACACAAGTTGCTGAGGTATATGGAAGCCCACTTCAATTAGAAGTTGATTATTTAAAAAGTTTCGAGTCAATGTATTTTGTACATAAGGTGCTTTAGTAGTTCATTTTTAAGCTACCTATTTAATAATAGTTTTTTTGAAAATGTAAAAGTATACAAAACGATCGTTTTATACACTCAATAAACTCAACCAAGAAATTTTCAAAATATAATAAATTTAAAATATTTAAACTTATTTTTATATCAAAATATATAAATACTATATTTTATATAAGTTAAAAGGTAGCGTTGCAAAGAATGAAATTGAAGGAAGAAGTTATCTAGTTTTATGAGGTTTTTAGAATTCATAAGCAGGAGTTGGTAAGTTAAATTGTCTCTCAATAAAGTATTTAATATTTATAGCAGAGCTCTTATGCAAGTGATAAAGCTGCCCCTTGAATAACATATTGATTGTCTCAATACCTCGGATGGTATTATAAGCTGTTTTATAACTATGATAACCCATAGCATCTTTGGTTTTCCATTTTA
>NZ_JSWE01000070.1 GCF_000815465.1 Candidatus Jidaibacter acanthamoeba
CTTGTTTACACATATTATCATTTACAGCATACCATAACTGCTCTATATCTCCCCCCTATCCAGACTGTAAGTGGTCCTCTGTTCTTTAAAAATTGATTATATTCTTTCCAATTATTTATTTTGTATTTAACCTTACTCTTGCTTCTTTTCTTCATTTGAACTTAGCTGCTTCTTTCCTTAGCTTATCAATGTGGTTGCCTTGTACTCTTTAAGCTATCCTTCTTACTTTAATTCTTTCAGACTTTTGTTAATTTCAACCTCCTTTACATATTTGAGCAACAAAACCACTATTTAGTAGGTTATAAATAAATTATTTAGAAATAGAAGGAACGCTTGGTTCAGAGCCCCTTAAACGTTTAGTTTCTCGCGCTTGCCAGGCTTTGCCTGAGGTTTGAGATTCTATATTATTAAAGTTATTATTTATATTGGAGTTGTTTAAATTTTGGTTATTACAGTTCTCTTTATCTTGGTAGGCGGAGTGTAATTCCGGAATACTTTTTACAAGATCCTTGGTAAGAATATTTATCTGCTCGGGGAATTCAGTTTTGTATTCCTGTAGAAGTTCTTTAACTCTATCTGCAATTATTTCCGGTTTTGTATTAATCAAAGTTCTGAAGACTTCAATTATTTGTTGGTTAGGATAGTCATTTGAATTTATGGATTCAATGGATATATGAATTAATTTTTTTAAGATCTCATTATCATTGTAAGTTGGCACTAGGAATTTATATTTATCAGGTATGCAATTTACCAGCTCAATAAAAAAACCAAATCTTTTATTATCTAAGGTATCAGTAAAAGGGCTATAATTTAAAAAAGATAACAAATGAGATAATTTATTTTCTCTTGCCATTTTGATAAATAAATATTTCATAAATAAAGTAAGCTCACCTTCTAAGTATCTAGGAATCCATTCTTGTGCTGTATTGATATCCTCTTCAGTAAGTTTACTAGGTTTTCTATAATTTAATTCGTTTTTTCTTTTCATAATATTTATACTCCAGAAAGCAAGGGTATTTTATTAATAAAATTTATAATATTTAAGCTAGTTGTTAGTGTATAGATTAATAAATATTACTTTATAAAATATATTTAAACATTTTTCTAATACAACTTAAAAAACAATATTTTTAATAAAGAACCGCAGTTAATAAATTTTTAACCATTATATGATAGGGTTAAGTTGACGGTGCCCCTAGATTATTATTCCTAGCTTAAGAATACCAAGCTGCTATGCAAATAAATATTAATATTTTCTTGTTGTTATAAGAATAATTGATAACTTTTACTTTATAACTTATAATTATGTTAGTTTTTAAAGAAAGCAGCTGGAGTTTTAGATGCGTAGAGAAAGAGATGAGAGAAGGGTCCCCCCAAGGCCAAGTGGCTATGATTCAAGCTCAAGTTCTAGTTCCAGGGCTCCTAGAGTAGATACTCCTATAGAAATAAGGAGACTAAGTTCATTAGCAGGGCTTTTTAGGGGAGAAGATGTTTGTGGCGCCGTATGTTTTTATGGAAATGAGTTATTAATATCAACAAACAGTACAGAGGAATCGCAATTTATAGGAGATATACTTGATTATTTATCCGAAGTTGCAAGGCAAGCCCCAACCTTCTATAATGGTATTTTTGAAGCTAAGAATATAAATGAGTTTCTAGAACAAAAATCAGAAATGATAAAAAGAAGTGAAGGAACTTTTTTAAATAAGTACAAAAACCTTTCTAGAGGGAAGCACAGCAGCTATTATAAAGACTTAAGAAAATATATAAGGAAGGTAACTGATTCAATAATTAAATGTTACTTACCTATTAAGGATGATGCTACTAAATATGAAGAAGGCGCCTTATCAAAGCAAATACTTAATATTTTAAGAAGTAAAAGATACCAGTTTATTAAAGGGAGTGAAAGGGTGCATGCTGAACTAAAGATACTAGAATATATTTTAAGGCAACATAATAATTTAGAAAGAAGAATTGATACATTGCATATAGGAGTTTCAAAGCAGTGCTGTGATAATTGCTATAAACTAATAGATTCAGTTAATGAAGTCATACTAGAACGGTATGAATATAGATTAGTTGATGTAAGAAGCTCACACGGAGCAGCTTTTAGAGCTGGGGTACCAGGGTTTATGATAAGAGAGAATGATATAATAGATGAAAGAATTAGGCAAGAAATAGAAAATCGCTTTTTATCTAAAATTAATGGGGCAAGAAGTGAGAAAAGAACGATAGAAGCTGCATTATCAAGAAATTCAAAACCATCTGTTACTGGTGAAGAACAACTACATAGAAAATCTCCATCACCAATACCGGATTTTTATGGGTTACCAAGAAAGTTTAGTTTAGAAAGATTGGTTGAAAAATATCATGAAAGAAGGGAGAGGAGTGAAGTATTAATAGAAAGAGTTGAGGATAAAGAAGAATCAAGAGAAGGTAGGGAAGTTAAGGGCAAGGATGTAGGCGAAGAAAAGGTAGTAATGGCAGGCAAGAGAAAAAGAGAAGAACCAGACACAAGCACTAAGGACAAGAGTAAGGAGCAATGGGAACAAAGAGTAAGAAGTGAGAGGGATAATAAGGGTAAAGAGAAAAGTTCAGGACTAGGCTCCTAACTTATTAAAAAAAAGACAAAAATTTAATAATTCAAATATTGAATAAAAAAAGATAACTAATATTATTTAAAAATAAAGAATATGTTTTATATAAGGAAGGTAGCAAGATGCTAGGAAACCGTGAATTAAATTATAATTTTGTAAGAGCTGTTGACAATGGAAACATAGAAAAAGCTAAGCAGCTTTTATTAAATGGAGCAGATGTTAATGCAAAAGGTGAAATTTTAGAAGATACTGCATTACAGATCGCCACAGAGCGTGGAAATATGAAAATGGTAGAGCTATTATTAGCGCAGCCAAATATAGAAAATGACTTTGAAAGTTTACAAAACGCTTTGTACAATGGGTATGGTAATGTTGCCAGAAAGATATTAGAACATAAACCAGAGCTAGCTAAAATGGCAATTGATGGAGAAAACCCGCTACAGTCCAGTATATTAACTGGAGATAAAAATTTGATATCTGATCTCATACCATTACTAATAAAATATGGAGCTGATGTTAATATACGTAATGAAAATGGCCGCACTCCATTACATTTAGCTGCACATCATGGTTTGAGAGATGCTTGTGCACTATTGCTTAAGCAAGAGGGGATTATAGTTGATGCAGCAGATAAAAAAGGATATACGCCATTACACCATGCGGCAAGTGCCGGTAAAATCGGATGTTGTAGAATATTGCTTGAAAAAGGAGCAGACCCTGAAAGGACCGTAAAAGATAAAAATATAATAGACCTATGTAATAATTTATACCCTAATAAAGCTGAGCTATTGAAAGATACTATAAAAAAAGTTGAAGCTCAGAAGTTAAGGAAAAGGAAAGTGCAAGATAATGAAGTTGCAATTGATCAAGAATCTAGTTTATCAGATAGCGAGGAACAGCCTAAGGAGAAGAAAGTAAAGAAATGGGCTGAGGAGGAAGATAAAAGACTAGTGAATAATGGAGCAGTGAAGGTAAGTAGAGGAGTAAATACTTTCTAGTTGCATGTAATAAAATTAGCAGCCGATATTAAAGTGAACATTGAAATATAGGTAGTGATACCGTGTATGGAGTCAAGTATATAACATTTGTGAGTTGTATTTAGT
>NZ_JSWE01000071.1 GCF_000815465.1 Candidatus Jidaibacter acanthamoeba
GGTTGTGTTGCAAAGAATAGAAATTGGAGATAGATGTTGGTAGAAGCAAATAACTAATTAGCTAACCATATGAGAAAGTATAATCCTATAGATTTCAAGTGGCGTCATTATGAAGGAGAAATAATCTTATTATGTGTACGTTGGTATCTAAGATATAGACTTAGCTACCGTAATTTAAGCGAGATGATGGAAGAAAGAGGGCTAGAAATCTCTCCAAGTACAATATATAGGTGGGTTCAGCGCTATGCTCCTGAAATACAGAAAAGAGTTAGTTATTTTCTCAAATCTACTAATTCTTCTTGGCACTTAGATGAAACTTACATCAAAGTTAAAGGTAAGTGGTTATACTTATATAGAGCTATTGATAAAAATAAAAACACCATTGATTTTTACTTAAGTAAAACGCGCAACCACAAGGCAGCTAAACTATTCTTAACCAAATTGATTAATAAGAAAAATGCCTATGAACCAAAGAGCATTACTGTAGATGCTAATCCCTCATATACTTTAGCTTTTACTCAATTACAAAAAGAAGGTAAGTTTAGTAATACAACTATAAGAAAGAACAAATATCTAAATAATATTATTGAGCAAGATCATAGACGGTTAAAATGGAAAACCAAAGATGCTATGGGTTATCATAGTTATAAAACAGCTTATAA
>NZ_JSWE01000072.1 GCF_000815465.1 Candidatus Jidaibacter acanthamoeba
ACAACTCTACAGAGCGTCTAAAACTTCTTACTTGAGAATTATTTTCAAGTTCCTCGGCTTGCTTAAATTCGCTCAAAGCCGGTATAATTTCTTCGTAGAATATCTGCGCATCCATTTTTATTTTTACTGGGGTACCATCAATATCTGAAGCTCCATAACTATATTCAAGAATAAGCCCCGGATAGGTATCATCCCAAAAAAGCTTAAATAAAGCAAAGTCGGCTTGATTATTAAATTCAATGAATATAT
>NZ_JSWE01000073.1 GCF_000815465.1 Candidatus Jidaibacter acanthamoeba
AATTTCTTCTTCATGATAATTGCCGCTCTTATACATAGAAAACCCTAAATGACTATAGGTGGTAGCTAACCTATGACTCCTGCCTTCTAGGAATGCTCGTTGTTGTAATATACTAATTACATTTTTATTGAATATTATGGCTTCATAATATTTTCCTGAGCCCCTGTATGCGTCTCCAAGATTAATATAAATGTTAATTAAATCTTCGGTTAAATTAAAATGACTTTTACCATTGAAAGGATAAAATTTATGCTCATTATACTTATTAGCTAAGGGCTCAAGTAATTCTATGGATTCTCTATATTTTTCAAGTTTATTATAAATCTTACTAAGATGCGCAATATACTCTAGATTTGAATTTAAATCGCTTTTTATTTTCTCTTTTAAAAGACTAATGGCTTCATCATATTCATATAATTCTTCTAAAATATACACCTTATTTATAAGCTTGGCATTGGCCTTGAGTATTATGCTATCTGCTCTAAAAATATTTGCCTTTCCTTTTGTATTAATAAAAACTCTTATTAAATCATACAGACTTATCAAAGTATTATGTATACTAAGTAATAACTCTTTATTTAAAATATTATCATTAATTTCAATCAAAGGCTCTCTTGTTAAGAGTAATATTTCATCTTGTCTGTTTGCCTTTAAATAAGTTCTAAGTCGCAATTCTTGTACATAAGCAATTGCATATTTTACTTCATTAATAAATTCAACCTGCAAACCTGTTTGTGCTTCAGCTGCTAGAGTCGCTGCTCTATCTAGTGTACTATTTTTCTCAATATTATAAAATAAAGCCAGATTTTCAAA
>NZ_JSWE01000074.1 GCF_000815465.1 Candidatus Jidaibacter acanthamoeba
TATATGCATATATGCAAGCGGTTGGGATGGTAAATGATCACTTAGTAAGTTGCTTCAGACATAAACTGGTTTAAATTATACCTCTCTTGCTTATAAAAACTCCTATGCTTCTTGGTATTTTTTCTCACCTAGAAACCCATAATAACTTAGCCTTTACTTGCCGCTATTTATTGCCTAGATAAATTCACATCAGAATCTAGCGGTTTGCTACCTATAATTTCTCTCCATTGCTTTTTAGGATTATTAATTTTATGGTTAGTACTAAAGTTTTGTTTAGCATGAGGGACTCTTTCTACTTTAGATACTTGCCTTTCAGAGAATGTCTTCTTCGCGGGTATTTCTTTAATATCTTGAATACCAGAAGAAGAGCCGATACCTAAAGAGGATGCTACATTAGTGCTCCTGGTAACCTCATCTATTTTTAAAAGATTAATGCCTAAGTTTTTATATTTTGATATAAAAAGGGGGCGAGGCCATTCATGAGCTTCTCTAGCTTCGATACTATGGTTTACTTCCCTATCACTCACTTGTATGCTATGTTGAGTGTTTCTATTATTAATTTGCTGAATAACTGTTGTACAATTTCTGCAACAAAGATTTGCACTTCCCATGTAAAGTGATGATTGCAGATCAAGAAGTACTTCTGAATTTTCTTCCAGATCATTTACATCATCAATATACTGTAAAATTCTCATTATTGGATGGATACCTTTAGGATATTTTTTATTACTAGTAAACGCTAAAGGCTTAGTAACTTCATTACAAAAACTCCTATTATTCTGCTTATGATTTACATATACCCATTCACTTTTCAATGCTTCACGCAATATACTATTACCTTCATTTTCCATAGTTAGATACTTAATAACTTCGTGCATTTCATTAGAAATCTTATTACCTATTTGATTCAATTTCTTCTGTATTTGCTTAGCCAAGTTATGCTTCTTATTTTTATATGCTTTTATTATTTGTCTATCATTATCTACACTTTTTTCAAAGGGTCTAATCTTGGTTTCTACTATTTGCTGTTGCTCAGTCTTTATTATATGTGTTTTAATTAGCTCATTTTCATTAACCAAGTTACCTAGACTTCTTTCTACTTGGCTTAGGGTTGTTTTTTGATATTCAATCTGTGCTTTAGAATAGCTATATTTTTTCTCTATGGAGTCTTTAACTTTCACATTTTTATCTAATTGTCCTCTCATATTTAAAAGGTTTTGTTTTGTTTCCTTTAAACATTGTTTCAAAGACATTATTTCTATAATATCGGGATTAGTGTAATCTTTTAACTTTTCATTAATTAATTTTTCTTTTAAAGTTTTCCTCCATTCTGCTACATCTTTATTTTTCCAGGCATCTTCATAAGAAAGGTTTTTCCTTACAATATAGTTAAAGAAGTTCATACTTTCTGTTATCAACTCATAGTTAGTTTCATTATTACTAGCAATAAAGACCTCTGCTTCATACAAACATAAAGCTGTGCTTTTCTCATTACCGCACATAAGCTCGGCGATTAAGTCCAATATTCTAAGTTTTTTATCATGCTTACTATACGGTCTAGTTAAAACACTCTGTTTACCTATCACCTTCTCTTTTCCCTTTCTTGTATTAAGTCTTAAATTTGAGGAAGAAATTTGATTCTTAGTATTTCTATCTTGAACTATCTTTCTTTGAACTTCAAACTTATGTAGTATAGGTTCTTTCCTGTAATTATCGTGTGTATTGTTCTTGCTATCTATTTTGTTTTGAGAAATATTGTTAGCAGAGCTTCTAGTAGGATTATAAGGTGTTAAGTAACTACCTATCAACCCCCATACTTCAGTTGGCAATACTATACCTGTTTGCTCAGTACTTTGTGCATTTTTTACTATACCTCTTAGCCTCAAAAAATTAAAATTGTAATAATCATTTATCTCTCTTTTTATTCTTTCATATCTTGATTTTACTTCATTATCTTGCTCATAACTGGCAACCTTCCCACTAATCATCCGTAAAAATAGTTGTATTTTAGGAAGATTGATATTTATTAAGCTTACTTCTTCAACTGCTTTACAAGTATCTTCTAGTATTTGGTTATTTTTACTCACATGTGTTTTTAATTTTTTTTGTAGTTCTAATAGATTTTTGTCTTTTTTGGTTATAGAAATATCTGTAAGATCAGTTGAAAGAATAGTTTTTTTCTTTTCTAATATTTCTAATAATAATTTTATTCCTCCTACTTTATAATTGTTTTCCATTAGATTAATTGAAGTAAACCTACAATTTCCATCCAACAATTTTCCTATATGATTAGCACCACTTCCTCCAATCTGATTTTTACTTATATCAAAAATATAAATACTTTGATTATTACTTAGTCCTGTACATAGTGTTTTTATCCCTTGATCCTTTAATTGATTCCCCCTTAAATTAATTGAAATAATCGTATGATTTTTAGTTAAAACATTAGCTAGATACTCAGCGCCTTTTTCTCCTATTTTATTATTACTAAGATTAACATGAGTAATGCTTTCATTATTAATTAGTATTTCAGATAATAATTTTATACCTTCATCTGTTATATTATTTCCTTCCAGATCAAGAGAAGTAATGACCTTATTATTGTCTTTTAATACATCTATTAAAGCTTTGAGACCTTCTACTCCTATTTTGCAATTAGCCAAATTAATACTAGCAATGCTTTTATTACTCTCTAGCATTTTACAATAAGCTTTTACACATTTATCCCCTAAATTATTACCTCCCAGGTTAACATAATTAATGCTATCTATCTGCATTAATGCTTCAATCAATGCAATGCTTCCCCTCTGCCCTATTTTATTATCACTTAGATTTATTTTAGAAGTTCTCCCGTTTATTATGATGGCCTCTGCAAGCGATATTGCTCCTTCATCTTCAATATTATTATGCTGTAAGCTAATCGTGGTAATACTTTTGTTTTCTTTTAGTATTTCAGCTACATAATATGCTCCCTCGTCTTGAAGATAGTTTTCCCCCAAATTAATTGCCTTAATAATTTTATTCTGTTTTAGCGTTCCAGCTAAAATTTTTATCCCCCTACTACCTATATTAGTGCGCAATAAGTTGACATAAGTAATAATCTTGTTGTCCTTTAATATATAAGCTAAAACCTCAGCTTCCTCTTTACCAATTATGAAGCCTTGTAGGTTAAGTACAGGAGATTTCCAATTATTTTTTAAAATATCAGCCAAAGTTTGGCTAGGTAATAAAAATAAAAAAGAAGCTGTTCTATTATCCACTGAATCCAATAATTCAGGTTGAAGTTTAAGTAATTCTACTATAGCTGCATGATTTTTTTCTTTACAAGCTAGTTTAAATCTATTTTGTTGATCTATTATTATGTTATCATGATTATTGACAGTCTCATTTTGCTTCATAGGAGCTTGCTTGATTTTATATTTAAAGTAGAATTATATTTTTTCTTTACTCTTGAGGCTACTTCTTTAATTTTAATTCTTTTGGCACATCTGTAAACCTTACTTAACCCACGTGAGTAAAGAGGAGAATATTGTTTAATTCCGATTTAAGTAATAAGACCTTTTTTAATAGGCCTCTTTCCTGTGTTAATTTTACTAATTCCTTTCTCAATTGATTCACTTCGTCATATATATTCACCTGGCTTCATTACCGGATTCTTAGGTTTTGAGTATTTATCAATCCAAGTAAATAAGTATTAACATTAATGCCTAACTCCCTTGCTGTTTGTGCAATTGATTGCGATGACTCATTAGCTAGCTCTGCCGCTGATTCCTTAAATTCACCAGAATATCCTTTTTGTTTTACTTCAGACATCTTATTTTATTTCCTAACTTCTAAGATTATATTATATAATCTGTCCTCTTTAGTATAGCCACCTCACTACTGCAATATTAAAATTGAATTTATCACATAAGCAAACAATTCTCATTATCAGAGGAAGAGCTTGACGACAACTCTACAGAGCGTCTAAAACTTCTTACTTGAGAATTAT
>NZ_JSWE01000075.1 GCF_000815465.1 Candidatus Jidaibacter acanthamoeba
CTTCCTTTATGATATTTAATTCTTTAGGTATGTCAGTTAAATTTACTTATTTGCGCCACAAAGCCATTGTGATTGGATTCTCACATTCTCTTACTCTATATGCTTCATCTTCATTTCCTAAAAATTATTATTTAGCCCCTTTACTGGGCTCATGTCTTAGTTTAGATGCACCACCGGTATGTTGTATTGCATTGTGTAAATCTTTTGGTACAAGTTCCATAGTTTTTCCATCTTCATGATGATGCCAGGTATAATTATCAGGTGTTTTCTTAAAGCCTGCTGCTTCATTTGCCTTCCTAAGGTCACAATCCCTCAAACCTTTTCATCATCATAGAACACAACCTCTCCATCCTGATACTCACCTACAGGCCTTACATCTATACATATGTCAAAATCGGCTGCTTGAGCTTTAATAAAATCTGCAAATTCCTCTCCGCTAATTGATCCAAACCATTGCCACATTTGCCTGTTTAAGCTCACAATCATTTCCCTATTCATCTTGTTCAGCTTTATATATTCTTCAGTGCATTGCGGTAGAAGACCATTAAAGTCCTCTAAAGTTTTATCTTCACTCATATACTGTTCTACTTTTCTGATCGTCTCTTTTAGATGGTCAACAACACAGATATAGTATATACACTTAATCAGTTCTTCTTGATTGAATTCATGATAATTCAAATAATCAGGGCAATTAATATCTACCTCGTTATCAGAGCACACTTCATTAATCACATTTTCTTGAAATTCTATAGCCTGTCCTTTAATAAATGCTATTCTTTCTTCCTCGGGTTCTGCCGTTACTCTCCAATGTACTTTATCAAATAGGTCGCTTATCATCATGCGATTTAAGGGGCCAAGATTCAATTGCTCACCTGTGAGTGCTGGTAGCATGTTATCATGTAATCCTTGAAGGCTGCCATTAGCCTCTATTCCATTAGTGGCTATTAGCTTAAGTGCTGCAAGCAACTCTAAACTGCTCTCGTAGTATACGCAGTCAATTAGTTCTTTAGTTGTATATTTGTATGTTACCATTCTCTATATATTATTTAATTTTATTAAATTATCATTTAAAGTTTAATAGCTTTTCAAAACAGTATTTTCAATCATTTTAACGGTCAATCTTAAGCAATTCATGTATATATGGTTCGTATTCTTCTATACATTCAATAATCTTCTTACGTTGCTCCTCTGTATCTATTCCATACTCTTCTTCTAGAAGGCCCATACCTCCCTCTTTTATATCTATTACGCTATATATAAAATAATTAGTTTCTTCCTCAAACTCCCTGGGCAATGCGTCTAAAACTCCAGTATTACTTGACGTAACGCTAAGTAAAGAACCATACTGACGTTTCCCTCTTTTATAATCCTCAAATACTTCAAGGATTCTCTTTAGCATTCTTTTATAATGTGTTTCTTCCATCTCCATCTCCATCTCAACCTCTTCCTCTTCCTTTATCTCCACCGTCTCTCTGTATAGTTATCACAATATCTCCTTCAGTTACTACTTTAAATACTCCATCACGATGCCCAATTCTATCAACTCCGTTCACAACATGCAGTGTTTTAATATTTCTACTATTTATGATGTGTTCAATAAACTGAGGGCTTAGACCCGAAGGGCCATGATCTTCAGAAGTATTGACAGCTACTCTACCCTTTATTCCACCAACTACATGTATTGGAAACATATGCTCAACTGCATGTTGAGTATAGAGGAAATTACCGATTCTTGCATACTCCCTACCATTACGTATTTCTTTCGGATATTGGTCATAGGTACCCCATAAAAGCTTTTCTTTATTCGCTTCAGGTTGTTTACGCTTGTTACGAGGCGAAATTTTGCCGCTGGACTCATCATCAGAATTCTCTGGGCTGCTATTTTTACTACCACCTCCGCCTCCTGCACCGGTTTTACCAACTTTATCTGTCCATCCAGACTTATCTAACGGTTTTTCAGCTTTGCAGGTGAATTTAAAATTAGTTTTCTCGCTGCTTGAACTAGAACTACTAGAGCTTGAGCTACCTGATCTTTGTCCAGTTGAACCAGAACTATCAGAACCTCTGCTTGTCGAACCAGAACTGCCTGGTTTCTGAGTAGCGGTATTCGAACTGCTTGGCCTTTATTGTTTACCTAGCATCTGGTTTTCCTTGCGAGGAATAGCTATCTACATCTTCTATCACATTTTTATACTCGCCTGTTTTATCTGTGATATAACGTACATACCTTTTATTTTCTGATGGCACTTCATACTTAAGAATAAGATCGCTATTTTTTTTAATCTTCTCTACTACAAATTCCTCTACGTCTTTAGGTGCTTTCGCGAAAAAAACTTTCATGAGCTCAGCATACTTGCGTCCGTTGTTTATGTAATATGGTAGAGAGTATTTATCATGAATATCTATATACTTTATAGCTTCATTTCTTTTTTCATTCATCTCAGCATCGCCAAAATAAAGGCTATTTATAAAATCAGTAAAGCTGTTAGCAATTAGAAAGACATTATCCCACCATGGTTCTTCTTCCCCCAATCGCACGCAGCCTTTATGATCCCAAAAGTACACCTTACCATAATTTCTCAAGCCAACACTTATGCAGATTAAGTTCCCACCAGAACTTTTGCCGATAGCTATTAATCCTTTAGGTAGCCTATCTCCATCAAATTTGTATTCTCTCAAAAGATTAGAATACTCACCATCATGTATAGCATAAAACCATGCTATCTCTGCACTAAAGCTTTTAGCTTCAGCTTTAGTTATTCTGTTATAATATGGGATAGCCTCAAGAAGAGGATAACAGTCTTTATCTGGATGACCGCCATTATATTTAAGTAAATGCTCTACATAATCGCTAGGCAGTTTAGCCCCAATGGTTTCCTCTGCTGCTAGTATTTCGTCTACTGTGATTGGGTTCTTACATTCTTCTACTTCTATATGCTTCATATTTATTCCTCTAAGTTTATGTTATTATACACCTTTACTAGGCTCATGTCTTAGTTTAGATGCACCACCGGTATGTTTTATAGCATCGTGCAAATCAAATGGTACAAGTTCAATAATATAGAGTTAAATAGACGTTTTCCTTACTTATATTCGTCGAATACTTCAAATATTTTTTTATAATGTGATTTTTCCATTTTAATATCTACTTATTACCGTAACTCATCCTCAAATTAAACGAAAATCTCCTCTCCTAAAGCTCGCATAATAGCAGAAAGCCACATTAGGTCATTAGGTATAGGTTCATCCTTATCATTAGCTATCCTTCTCATTTTTTCTATATCTGAGGAAAGCTGACCTATTTTGAGCTCCTCCGCCTTAGGTCTTTCCTCAGGTATGTAGTATTGCTCTTTGGGGATATACCAATAGTAATCATTGCTTAGGGTAAATTCTTTTATACCATCCTCCTCCAAATAACGCATCACCTTCAAAAACCCTATTTTTAGTTTCTCAATAGAGATCTTCGTATACTCTGCCTCCCTCATACTCGTGCCCCTTTCTTCCAGACTTAATAATTCGTTTCGGGATTGAGCCGAAATTTCCTCTCCTATAGCTCGCATGAGTGTAGAAAGGAACACTAAATCGTAAGCCATAACATACTCATCTTCTTCATCTTTAACCCGCTTTACTGCTCTTTCTATATCCCAAGTAAGTTGACCTAATGTAAATTCTTCTACATCAGGTTTTTTGGATACATCGTAACATTGCTCCTTGTGTATCTGCCAATAATAATCATGCTTTAGGCCAAACTCCTTGATATCATTATTTTCTAAGTGGCTAATTATCCTTAAAAAGGCCAACTCTAATTCTTTAATGGAAATTTTCATATTGTTTTACCTTTGGCTTTATCTTTTACTTCTTTCATATCTTTCTTAAAATTCTTGATTTCATCCTCTAAACCCTTTATTCTACCTTTAATAATGTTAGCACAAATTTCAGGATTGTCTTTATTTCTTGCTAAACGGCCATCATTATCATAAGCTTCAGGATCAGCTTTATACTTCTCTAATTTTTCTCTATGCTCTTTCAAATTACTTTTTTGAGACCTGTATTTTCTTCTACTTGGTGGAGATACTTTACCTAAGAATTCTTCATCATCAGAATTCTCCGGGCTGCTATTTTTACTACCACCTCCGCCTCCTGCACCGGTTTTACCAACTTTATCTGTCCATCCAGACTTATCTAACGGTTTTTCAGCTTTGCAGGTGAATTTAAAATTAGTTTTCTCGCTGCTTGAACTAGAACTACTAGAGCTCGAGCTATCTGATCTTTGTCCAGTTGAACCAGAACTATCAGAACCTCTGCTTGTCGAACCAGAACTGCCTGGTTTCTGAGTAGCGGTATTCGAACTACTTGGTTTCGGCGTAGTTGTATTAGAACTGCTTCGCCTTTATCGTTTACCTAGCAGCTGGTTTTCCTTGCAAGGAATAACTATCTACATCTTCTATTGCATCTTTATACTCGCCTGTCTTATCTGTGATATAGCGTACATATCTTTTCTTTTCTGATGGTACTTCATACTTAAGAATAAGATCACTGTTCTCTTCAATTTCCTCCACTATGAACTCTTCTACTTCTATAGGTGCTTTTGCAAAAAAAGATTTCATGAGTTCAGCATGCTTACGCCCGTTGTTTAGATAATATGGTAAAGAGTACTTATCATGAACATCTATAAACTTTGTATCCTCATTTCTCCCAATACTTCTTGAATAAAGGCTATTTATAAAATCAGTAAAGCTATTGGCAATCAAAAAGACATTATCCCACCACGGCTCTTCTCCCAGTGGAACGCTGCCTTTATATTCCCAAAAGTATACCTTGCCATAATTTCCCAAACCAACACTTATACAAATCAAATTTCCAAAAGAATCCCTCCCTATAGCTATTAATCCTTTAGGTAGCCTATCTCCATTAAATCTGCACCCTCTCAAAAAACTTTCATATTCACCTTCATATATAGCATAAAACCATGATATTCCAGAGTCGAAGCTTTTATCTTCTGTTTTAGTTATTCTGTTATAATATGGCAGAGGCTCAAGAAGAGGGTAACAGTCTTTATCCGGGTGCCCGCCATTATATTTAAGTATATGCTCTACGTAGTCGCTAGGCAGCTTTGCCCCTATGGTTTCTTCTGCTTCTAGTACTTCGTCTATTGTAATTGGGTTCTCACATTCTCTTACTTCCATATGCTTCATTTTTTCTCAGGATATTTAAGCATCTATTTTCTCTTGCGAAGAATAATCAACCATATCTTCTATTGCATCTTTATACTTGCCTGTCTTATCTGTGATATAACGTATATACCTTTTCTTTTCTGATGGTACTTCATACTTCAGAATGAGGTCATTGTTCTCTTCAATTTTATCCACTATAAACTCCTCTACTTCTGTAGGTGTTTTCGCAAAGAAAGATTTCATGAGCTCAGCATGCTTACGTCCGTTGTTTAGATAATATGGTAAAGAGTACTTATCATGAATATTTATAAAATTTGTATCCTCATCCCCTTCGATATTGCTGGAATAAAGACTATTTATGAAATCAGTAAAGCTATTGGCAATCAAAAAAACATTATCCCACCACGGCTCTTCTTCCCCCAATTGCACGCTGCCTTCCAGAGTCCAAAAATACACTTTTCCATAGTTCCCCATGCCAACACTCATACAAATCAAATCCCCAAAAGAATTTCTACCAATAGCTATTAATCCTTTAGGTAGCCTATCTCCATCAAATTTATACTCTCTCAAAAGATTTGAATACTCACCATCATGTATAGCATAAAACCATGCTATTTCTGAGTCATAGCTTTTAGCTTCTGCTTTAGTTATTCTGTTATAATATGGCAGAGGCTCAAGAAGGGGATAACAATCTTTATCCGGATGTCCACCATTATATTTGAGTAAATGCTCTACATAATCGCTAGGTAGTTTGGCCCCTATGGTTCCTTCTGCTTCTAGTATTTCTTCTATTGTGATTGGGTCTTTACATTTCCTTACTTCTATATGCTTCATATTTATACTCCAAAGTTATGTTATTTTATTCCTTTACTGGTCTCATGTCTTAGTTTAGATGCACCACCGGTATGTTTTATCGCATCGTGCAGATCTTTTGGTACAAGTTCCATAGTCTTTCCATCTTCATGATGATGCCAAGTGTAGCCATCAGGTGTTTCCTTATAGCCTACTGCTTTATTTGCCTTTCCAGAATCATGCCCATGTTCTCCATTTAGGCCAGTAACCTCAACTATCAATATAGCATGAGGTGTAAAATTTGGACATCCATTTTCCTTGAACCATATACCGTCAGGATACTTCTCTTTTAAGTTTGGATATCTTGCCTTTATCGACTCAGGTAGCTTATCAAAATCTACCTTCTTTCCTGTAAAATTAGCAGCATTTCTAGGAAGGTTTTTTCCAATTTTTTCCACTGTGTCAGGCACCTTTTTCTTAGTCTCTGTTCGCCCAGCCGTAGTGGTTGACTGGCTTTGTTTACTTGCAAAGCTAAAATTCGTCTTCTCACTACTTGAACTAGAGCTACTGCTTGAACTACCTCTACTAGAGTAGCTACTTGAACCTGAAGTACTCGACCTCTGATTGCTTGAACCGGCAGAGCTTGGCCTCTGGTTAGTAGTTGTACTAGGTTTTGATGTAGCAGTGCTAGAGCTACTTGGCCTCTGAGTAGTTGAGCCACTGCTTGGCCTTTGTGCAGTTGGTGGGGCATAACTACTCGGCCTTGCGGTAGTTGAGCCTGAGGAGCTGGGTTGAGGGCGGGTGACATTACTTGCTGCCGCTTCCCGCCTTGCCGTATAGCTTGGGTTATTTGCACCGGATACACTTCCTCTGCTTGCATTAGCTGCTCTTGTTGCAGCTATATTCGCACTATTTACCCTGCTATTATTGCTTGCAAATGCATTGTTTATTATTTGCTGCGACCTTTGATTATTACGCTCAATCGTTCTGATTCGGGGTATGATCAGTACTCCTCCATATGCCAGCCTTCCTTCTTCACTATCAATACTCGCTGGCACCCGCCAACAGGCTTGGCTTAAATCAGGTTTATAACCTTTTTCTCTACCAAACCCAATCTTCTTGTACTCATCCTCAAGCCTATCATGTTCACTTAGTTTCTCCTGTAATTGCTGTATTACTTTGTCATGCTCATGATCGACTAACATTCTTATCATCACATTTTCATAGCCATTTAGGAAATCTTTTATCAGTGAATCAGTACGATCTCCAAGAGCCGGAGCAAAACTTTTAGACAACTCCTCATGCCATCCCCTTCTTTTATTTTGACTTAACTGTCTTGCTATCCCTTTTCTTACCATGTAGACTTCTTTTTTCCATTCCTCACTTGAAATAGTCCACCAGCCAAACCAACCCGCTTCCTCCTTCCTTTTGTTGTACCAGTCCTTATAGTGCTCCTCAACTTCTTGGGATTTTGAAGAGATATGTAATGTCCCTATCTGTTCCCTGATGGATTTTAATTGTTCTTTAACCCTTTCTGCTATTTTTACCTTTGAAAGCCCCTGTTCGAAGTTTGAGAATTTGGTCGCTAACAGTTCTTGCTCTTCTTTTAACTTTATTTTGTCATTTCTGACATCTATCATGCTTGCTATTTTCTCTATAGCTCCTTCTATAAGGTTAAGTAACCACCTTCTGGTATCCTCATTTACTTCTAGTTTAATTACTTGTAATGCTTCTTCCTGCATCTTGATCCATGCTTCATTATCAAGCCTAAACCAAGCAATGCGTCCATGACTATTTATGTAATCTGTTCTTGTTTTGCTGTACCACTTATCATATTTCTTCTGTATCTGTTCATCAGTATGCTTACCCTTATGCAGTGCTTCCTTATATACAGAGTGTGGTGCAAAATTATAGACAGTATCTAAGCCTATAACCTTGCTTTTAAGCTCAATCAAAGCATATATTATCTCCTCAGCATTCTTACCATTTGAGTGCATTTTGCATATGCGATCACCTTCACCTGCTATTTCTTCTATAACATCGCACCACCCTATTGCACCTGAGTGGTAGCTACATATTAAAAGGTCATCCCATGGTATTTGCTCCTCCTCAAGGTTTTGGCTTAACTTTCTTCTAACGCTATCTTTTAGCCCAAAAAATTCCCTTATATATGCAGCTGACTTTTTAT
Organism: Candidatus Jidaibacter acanthamoeba; assembly: GCF_000815465.1. NCBI lineage: Bacteria > Pseudomonadati > Pseudomonadota > Alphaproteobacteria > Rickettsiales > Candidatus Midichloriaceae > Candidatus Jidaibacter > Candidatus Jidaibacter acanthamoebae. The sequence continues at coordinate 8,155 of NZ_JSWE01000075.1, forward strand.
TTTCTTTCCTCAAGTTGCCAAGAAGATGTATAGAAGTGCAGACCTTACTTAGCTCACGTAACTGTCCAAATATCGGCAAGTATTGAGCAAATTCATCATAATTGGCTGTAAACTCACGCGCAAAAATATATTCAGGTGAAAAATGATGCTCTCTTTTTACTTGGCCGGTAATATGCTTTGTTATGTGGTAGAAAATATGCGCATTAGACGAGTTGATCCTAATACTTTCTACTTTATTAAATGTATTTTTTGCATAAAATATAGGCTTAGTGCTTATGCTTTTGACCTCGGTTCTTGGCTCACGTAATACAGAGCCTATTAACCCCGAATCTGTATACGGATAAGCAGGAGAGATCTTGCCGTCCTCATAAAAATATATTTTTTTCTTATTTTCTTTAAAAATAATGCTTGGAGATTTTAGCTGTAATTCCTCTATCTCTTGCTCAATTTTCATTTGATCACTAATGATATAAAATTGCCAACCTTCATCCTTTTCATCAAGATCAACTAAGTTACCATCTTTATCAAATGCCATCTTATGTTTTTTAACCACCATCTTCAGGTGATCTAAAGCGACTCGTTGTACGTTAACTTCTTTTTTCGCTTCTTCCGCAATGTCAATCCCCTCGGCTTCAATCCAAAAACGATGGATAGAATTAGACTGCTTTGCCTTATGAAAATCATAAATTATTTTCTTCAAATGCTCAGGCATATGCTCTATCATTCTATCTATTGGTCGTATGTCATATGGGTATCTACCTTGTACTTCCTTACCCATAGTTAAAAACTTCAGTATATAGTCAGCAAGCAGAGCAGTGCTCAAAAATTGGGTTTGATATAAAGATTCAGGCTCAAAAAACACCTTATTAAATGGGTGGTAGTGCATGTCAAGATCAACGGGATCCAAGCTAAACGATATACAGCTTGTTTTTCTCTCAAGCATTTCATTAAGGTCGTTGATTGTAAATAACTTACTATACTCCGGATCATTTGCATTCCATTCTTTGAGCTGAAAGCTAATTTCACCGGTTTCATTGTTTACTTCAAATCCATTCAAACTGCCATATATTTTGATTTCAGGATCTTCAGTAAGCGGCAAGGAATTAGAGGGATTCATCCATCCCTCGGCATCACGATCAACCATAACCCATGGCGTGTCTATATTTTTATCCAGATCCTCAAATGTCCAATTATCTTTTGCAAGTAGCTCCCCCATTAACTCCAGCCGGAACTGACGCTCCTGTTCTTTATTATGCTCCTCCTCATACCAGCCTTTGAGTGATGCTTCGTATGCTTGATAAAGGATATTGATTCTAGTATGGCCATAAGATTCATTATCTTCAAATTGCCTTTCCTCACTATTTTTTACCAATGCGTGCAGGAATCGCCGCATTAAGATGATCGACTCGTTACCTTTTTTAAAGAACGCTATATTTGATTTAGGTGGTTCAAAAATAGGGTAAATATCTGCGATCTTTAAGCATTTAATTTGTAAAGCCTCTATTATTGCAGCTAGATCATCATCACCAAACCTAAATGATCCGATTCCTTTTAGAGATTGTGTAATAGCGTAAAGCTTGACATCAGGTGTAGCATGACTGCTTATCTGTATTGCAGCCAAATACATATTAAGCGCCAGTTGCTCATCAGCCATCCGTTCAATATCGATTGCCGACTCACAATTTGCTGCTCTTTGAAAGTATGCCCCTGCTTGAATTAGCGTATTAATCGTGATCTGTCTACTCGACCTGTCTATTAAGGCCATAGTGAGATCAGCAAGGTAGTAGGCAATACCCCGATAGTTATTAGCAAGGTTTCGGCTATTTTCTTCTTTCTCATTCAGGTTGCGCTCTGCTCTATACAATACATTTAGATAATGGATTAAACTTAGCATTTCTTTTGGGCTATCTTTTGATATCCTGGCTTTAAGGTTTTTTAGTTCTTGCCCGGTGTCTTCCTGACCATCAAATATTTCTCTATTGTTTAAACCAACACTATCTTCTCGCCAGTAAGAACGCATTACCCGAGCAAAAAGATCTCGGAAATACTTATTTTCGATCAGCGGAGCCATAATGGATATAGTCTCATCTGAAGTCTTTGCATAGTCAGTGATTCTTTTGATTGAAGAAAGAAGATCAGTTGTGTTCGCATGATCTGTCTCTACCATTCTGATGATAGATAGCATCGAATCATATAACTCGATCTCAGGGTGATACAATTTAGTATTCTTGAGCTCCCTGATTGCTTTTTCAAAGCATTGTTTGACTGCTGATAAATTACTATCACGATATTCCCCTTTTAGGAAACCGGTAAAAACTCCTACCGCTAGATTAGGGGTCATCTTGGGATATTCAAGTTGGGTAGGACTCTCCCCGGAACTGAACTGATTTGCTGCAAAAGCAAAAATATTGAATTTTTCTTTATATAAATCTGCTTCAAATTTTTTGAATAGTTCATGTATATCCGTTTCAGGTAATTTTTCTTGCCGGTATTTTTCAATCAGCTTTTTATGCTTAGCCTTCAATTGTTCTGAATAAGGAGCTCGAGATGACTCAATATATTCTGCATTAATAGGTTTTTCCGGTAAGTCAGGATCTTCTTCGTCATCAAGTTGGGCAAGTTCAGGAAAATTCATCCATGCGCTATAGGCGTTTTGCAGTTCTCGAAACTTTTCTATATCGCCGCCTTTATCCGGATGATCAACTAGTGCTTGCTTTCTGTATTTCTTATGAATTTCACCGGCAGAAACGTCTTTATTTAAACCAAGAATTTTAAATATATTATTTTTCATGGTAACCGGCTCCTTATCTTATCATGACCATATAAATTTTTTAGTTTCATTTCACTTTATGAAAAGCAATTCAGACATATTTTTTTTTCTTACGGTATTTGCTTTTCAACGGCTATTATTAGTTGCAGCCATAATACTTATAAACAAATCAAACTCTTCAAACATTTTATTAAGGGATATGGTTTGATTACTAATTTATTAGAAATAAATTCTATAGAAATATTGTATAATATATCAAAATTAAGCTTACTCTTACATTAAGAGTAAGGTAAGTTACCGTATACCCATTTAAATCCATATTGAAGTAAGGCAGAACAATTAACTATGAAAACCATAATTAGTATCATGCCTATTATCCTGCTATAAAAAATTACTCTTTTTTACCTGTAATTTTCACATCTATAATTAACTGATTCCTTCAATTCATTCATGTTCGTACTGCATTTCTCTAGCAATTTTAAAATATTATTAAGCATATCTTTATAATGATCATCTACGGTTTCTAATTTTTCTTTAACGTTTGATTTTAATTCTTCTATATCATCTTTAAATCTTGAATTAGCATTGATAAGCTTTTCTCTTCGAGGCTCGGTAAATTTATATGATTGAAAAATTTCTTCTGCTAAATTTCTGAAGCTGTTGATAAACCTATTTATTTTTTCTTCAGAATCATTTGTCCTAGCTGAAAAATTTTGCTGACCAGCATGGTTAAATTTTCTTTTTAATTGCTCAGCATATTCTACCCCTTTATTTAGTGAGCCAATAGGAAAATCGGGAAGTTGATGGAGAAGGTTCAGTAACTTTTCTTTAATATGATCAATATCCGAAAGCAGCTTTTCAGCCACTAAGCTATATTCGGGTTGCTTCTGCTGATATGCATAATTCCATGCATTGCTTAAAATTATAAGCGCCGGAAGTGCACCGACTGAAAAACCTAATAGATATGGAGCTGCTGAGGCAAGTACACCAATAGCCATTCGTCCAGCAGAACCTCCTATACCAAAGTATGAAGAGAGTAATACGACTCCTCCACCAAGGGAACCAAATTTTATACTACTTTGAATTATATTTCCTTCAAACATCCCCTTCATTCCACCAAGCACTACCCCTGCCCCTCCAACAGTTAATATACTAGGTAAATATGTACTTTTTGAGGACAATAATAAAGAAGCTGTAAAAACTGCGACATGTGTAGATAAAGGTGCAAGGTATGGATAGAGAATTACTAGGCTTGAATAGCATAATACTACCCCTGCCCCATAGCTCAACGCAATGGCAGCAGTCCCAGTAATCAAGTACAGCCCTCCTTTCCTTTCCATTTTATCAAAATTTCTATTTATGCTTAATGCGTTCATTAAAAGATCTGTTAACTTGAATTTCCTCGTTCCCGTTGGATCGTATAAAATATGCTTTGGATCTGCATAGTTTGAACTCATCCAATCTCTATAGCTTGTGTATCCTTTATATAGTATATAACTGCCCATAACCGAACCAAGAGTAGGCATAATTAATGGAGAAAATTGGTCGACAGTATCAAACATAGAAGAAAATGCGTTACTCAAACTTACACCATTAGCAAAGCCCTGGATCCCAATTGTAGGTAAGAGCTCAATGTTTAAGCTTAAAGTAGGAATTGCAATATAGTCGTAAATTGATTCCAATACTTGAGGTGTAAATCTAATTAAAGAAAAGATAATAGTCCCTTTTTCTACATAGTTTAGTGTTTTCTGGTAAAAATTACTTAATTCCAAGAATGAGAAAACTTTGGCTGCGACTACTAGAGCGATAGCTATTTCTATAGCCGCACTCATAGACACAAAACCTCCAATAGTACCTACTATACCTAAAGAAGATTGAAGAATTGAGCTACTGCGCTCTCTGCCTGACAAAACGTCAAAGGACCTAAACATTAGCATAGCAGCAGTATTTGAGAAATTAATAGCTTGAACCCAGGGACTGATCGAATTTAAAATCCATTTATGATTATATATAAATCCTGCAGCAATTGCACTCAGTGCGCTTTTTTTAGTCAGTCTCAACCAATCATCAATACTACCCCCGTTTTTTATTAGATTATGGGCAGATTCCAAGATCTCAGAACTATAAGTCATAGCGATGGCGCCAGTCAAAGGTATAGCACTACCTGTAACCATTGAACCTAATGTTGCTAACCCTGTGGCTACACCTATCCCAATTCTTTTAGTGGTATTTAAATTAGATGGTTTCTTAACACCATACATTATTGCTGCACCTCCTAATAGAGTATACAAAGTATTACCTCTTAACGAACTATGTAAGGTACTTGAATAATCTGTGTAAAATCTGATAGAACTTTGTGTGATGATGGCAAGCGGTGCAACAAGTGTTGAGAGGCTAAGTATGTGATAGATATCTCTAAGATTAAAATTTTTTAAATTTTTAACACTTGAAAACTTTCCGTTCCAGGTATCAAGAAAATTGCTTAGCGCATAAACTGATAAAACTCCACCCACAGCTGTATTAAAGGTGGTAAGCTCGTTAGTGGGCTTAAAAACATTTCGTATTTGAGAATTATACTGAAAAAAAAACGAAGAATTCCAATCCCATGCTTGATTTACATTTAACATTGTTTTTACATTTTCTATTATAATTTAATGTACATTAACATATCAATTTTATAAAAAAAGGACTTATAATTTAAATTTTGGACATGGCTTCAAGGATTTTGGTTGTGTCGCATCTGTAAGTAAGGCAGGATAGGGATGAATATCTTTGAATTATGTACACTAAGCCATTAGGTATGTGATTCATATACCTAATTAATTGGATTGTAAGATTAACTCTTGATTAAGTATAATGGGTATTAGTTATACCGGACAATATGGATGGAGATAAATTTTTATAAGGAAAATATAAAGAAAAATGCTAATAGTAAGCATAATAAAATAAGAAATCGAATCATAGAGAACTTTAAGATAGAGAAAAAAATAAGCGAGAGTGTGACAACTACTCGTAAAAAGTTAAAAGAACTGGAAGATGAAAAAGAAACAATAGTCGGAAAATTACAAGTATGACCAAGCAATAAGAGCATTAAAGAAGAAGTAGCTAATATATTTAGGAATATTAAACAACAATATAAAAACTGAAATTATAGGTGAAGGTTGCTAATCATATATATGAACCAGGGATATGCATATACTAATCAACAGGTAATCTTATAGCCTGCTGGTAACTAGGTATATGAATCACACAAATAATTTATCCAATTATTTAATTATTTAATTATTCCTATTAAATAATTAAGTTGATTTAAACCACAATTTAAAACCTTTTTATATTCACTGCTTACTCATCCGGATTAAATGAAAGCTTTATTTATAGTGCAGGTAAAATTACGGAACTATTCACACCACCCATAATTACCATGGAGATAGTCATTTTTGAAAGTAACTATTGAAAACTATCACCCATTTTTCCTAACAATTAACAAAGAATGGATACAATAATTTATTTGAATATGGTATCATAACTTCTCAAGCTCTAAACAACTTTATTACCAGAAAAAATATTTTTATATTGTAATATTAAAAATCATAAATATTGTTTTAATATTATAAAAGAAAGCTATGGCATTTTGTTAGAACCATAGCTTATCTAAAAAAAGGAGTTTTTGCAACAAACTGTGTAAAAGCCAAATAGGTTATTATGCAACTAAGGAATCAGAGAATTCAATAATGAATCTATTCATAGCTGATTTCCAATCCTTAACTGGCATAGCCCACTTTTTAGAAATTTTGTCAATTGCTAAAAAGAGTATTTTAAAAACTGCATCGTCATTTGGAAAAGCACGCTTATTTTTAATTACCTTGCGTAGGGTCATATTCATAGACTCTATAGCATTTGTGGTATAAATGGCTTTTCTAATGTCCTCAGGATAGGCAAAAAATGTGGTAATATGCTCCCAATGTTTAAGCCAGGATTGACTGATTGAGGGGTATTTAACATCCCACCTGAGGGCAAAAGTTTCAAGCGCCATCTCGGCTTCTTGGAGAGTTTTTGCCGTATAAATTTTCTTTAAATCTGCACATAAAGCTTTTCTATCTTTCCAACTTACATATCTTAATGAGTTCCTTACCATATGAACAATACACAATTGCACTTTGGCTTTTGGATATAGTGTAGATATAGCTTCTCTAGAATCCGGTCAAACCGTCAACACAAGCTATAAATAC
>NZ_JSWE01000076.1 GCF_000815465.1 Candidatus Jidaibacter acanthamoeba
ATGTATAAGCAGCAGCGTCTTTAGCTGAAATACCTGCTTCAACTAACTTCTCAGCTGACCAACTTGCAAATGGCTTAACTATGTTTTCAAATGTATAAGCAGCAGCGTCTTTAGCTGAAATACCTGCTTCAACTAACTTCTCAGCCGACCAGATAGAAAAAGGTTTAACTATGTTTTCAAATGTATAAGCAGCAGCATCTTTAGCTGATATACCTGCTTCAACTAACTTCTCAGCTGACCATATAGAAAAAGGTTTAACTATATTTTCAAATGTATAAGCGGCAACGTCTTTAGCTAAAATACCTGCTTCGACCATCTTTTCAGCTGACCAACTTGCAAATGGCTTAACTATGTTTTCAGAAATATGTATTAGAGTATCAAGAAACAACTCTCCTTTTGCAGCTAATTCCTGCAAACTCTTAGAGATAATATCTTTAGTAATAGAAATTAGAGCTTCTTCGATTTCATACCCGAATTCAATTAATATATTCAAAGTAGCTTTAGCAAGAGGGAGCATTGAATCAATAGCAAAGTTTAAACTATACTCACCTATTTTGCTTGTTATTGATAGAGCACTACTGGAAAGATTATACATTGTATCTTTAGTGAGACTTAAAAAAGAAGATGAGTAATCTATTATAGAACTTAATAAACTCGTAATACCCGGTATTATTGCATTCTCTCCGAAATCATATATGTTTTCAACGCCTGCAAAAACATATGGTTCTAATGTCTCAAGTGAGATTTGGGTAGTACTTTTAATATTATTACCGAAATAATATCCTAAGAATAGTGAACCGGCAGTATCTGCAAAAAAAGTAGCAAACTTATAGGAATTAATAACTGCAAGCGCAGCCCCTGAAGCCGGGAAAGAGGCAGCAACACATGGTAATGCGGCTGCCACCACACCATATTTCACTACTTTATAAGTAACAGGCACCGAAGCAACGTTAATTACTTTATATATTGAATTTTTTATTGTTTCTCTCGAAATCATCTTTTAAAAGTATTACTAATTATAATATAACAAATATTATACAGTAATAATGTTACAATATTATTATCAATATAGCTTTTTTTAAGCATAAATGGATTTTTTTAAGCTTTATATTAAAGATATATAAATAAACTTCTTTTAAAGGAATAGTAGAAAAAATAAAGAATACAATATTAAAAAATTAACTAAAAACCATATGCACTATATATTATAAAGTTTTTATTTTAAAAAATATTTTTATACTATCGTACATAGAATATATAAAAGAACCTTGAGGAAACCCAAGGTTCTTTGTTTTTAAGTATAGTTTGTATGAAGATGAGAGTAAGGATTTAGAAATCCATACCGCCCATGCCGCCCATGCCGCCCATTCCGGGCATACCACCCATTGATGCAGCATCTTTACTATCATCAGGCTTATTAACAACCACTGCTTCAGTAGTAATTATGAGACCTGCAACTGATGACGCGCTTTGTAGTGCAGTTCTAACAATCTTAGTCGGGTCAATGATACCGGCTTTAAATGCATCAACATATTCATGATTTTGTGCATCAAAGATTTTGTTAACATCATTTTGCTCAAGAAGCTTAGAGGCAACTAATGCACCATTTTCTCCAGAGTTCTCAACTATCTGCTTTAATGGAGCACAGAGAGCTCTTTGGACAATCTTAATACCGGATTGCTCATCAGCATTTTTACCTTTTAAGTTTTCAAGAACTTTCGAAGCATATAATAAAGTGCACCCGCCGCCAGGAACGACACCTTCGGCAATAGCAGCCTTAGTTGCATGGTAAGCATCTTCTACTCTATCTTTCTTCTCTTTAATTTCCATCTCGGTAATCCCGCCAACTTTAAGGATAGCTACACCACCTGCAAGCTTAGCAAGTCTCTCTTGTAGTTTTTCTTTATCATAATCGGAAGAGGTTTCCTCAATCTGAGCTTTAATCTGTGCACAACGAGAAGATATTTGTTCCTTATCACCGCCACCGTTAACAATAGTAGTATCTTCTTTAGTGATTATAACTTTCTTGGCAGTACCTAAAGAATCAAGAGTTGTGTTCTCAAGCTTATGCCCAAGCTCTTCACTGATCACATGTCCGCCCGTCACAATTGCGAGATCTTCAAGCATAGCTTTTCTTCTATCACCGAAGCCCGGAGCTTTTACCGCCGCAACTTTTAAACCACCACGAAGCTTGTTAACAATAAGAGTTGCAAGCGCTTCACCTTCAACATCTTCAGCAATCATAAGAAGAGGTTTACCTGCCTGTACTACTGCCTCAAGAATAGGAAGAAGTTGTTGTAAATTCCCTATTTTCTTCTCAACAAGTAAAATATACGGATTTTCAAGTTCACAAGTCATCTTTTCAGCATTGGTAATGAAGTATTGAGAGAGATAGCCTCTATCAAAATTCATACCTTCAACGATTTCAACTTCAAATTCATCGCTTTTATTAGCTTCTTCAACGGTAATTACACCATCTTTACCTACTTTTTCAAATGCTTCTGCAATTTTCGCCCCGATATTTACATCGCCATTGGCAGAAATAGTTGCAACTTGAGCAACTTCCGCTGAAGATTGAATACTTTTTGATAATTTCTTAATATGATCAAGCACGTTATCAGTTGCGCTATCTATACCACGTTTGATATCCATCGGATTCATTCCGGCAGCAACCGCTTTAATACCTTCAACAGCTATCGCTCTTGCTAGCACAGTTGTAGTTGTGGTTCCGTCGCCTGCATTATCATTAGCTTTTTTTGCAGCTTCGATAATAACCTGTACGCCTGCGGTTTGTACCGGATCTGCAAGTTTATCAATAGATTTGGCAACAGTCACACCGTCTTTTGTAATTTGTGGAGCACCGAATGATTTCTCGATTACTACATTTCTTCCTCTAGGTCCTAGCGTTGAAGCCACCACATCAGCAGCAATTTGAATCCCTTCGAGCATTTTTTTTCTAGCTTCTGAACCTTTAAATATTAATTTTTCAGCCATAATTTTTTACCTCTATAATTTTTATAATTTACGCAGCATCAATAATTGCAAGAATATCGGATTCTTTCATGATTAAATATTCTTTGCCTTCCAGTTTAATTTCAGTTCCGCCCCATTTAGCGAACATAACCTTATCACCAACCTTAACATCCAACGGGCGAACTTGTCCTTTTTCATCTATGCTACCCTTACCCACGGCAACCACTCTTCCCTGCATAGGCTTTTCCTGCGCGGTATCAGGTATGATAATTCCTGAAGCGGTTTTTTGCTCCTGTTCTAATCTTTCTACAAGAACACGATCGTGTAATGGTCTAACTTCCATAAATTTACCTCGGATTATTAATTTAAAACAAAATTTTGTAATTACTTATATAGGGGCTAATAAATTTGTTTCAAGAGGTAAAAATAATTTTTTTGGGTAATCGGGTGTTTATATGATTATGTGTATAGATAAAGATTAGGAATTTCCTTATTTATTATAATGTAAAATGTTAAGTTAAATATAACTCTTTAAATGTTCTAATTTATTTTTAAAGTTGCTCTCAGATATCTATACAATATTATTATAAACCTTAGAAACTCTATTCAAAACTATTAAGACTTTCTTTTAACTGTTAAAATCAGGGTATAATAAATATTTTATGTAACATACTTTAGTAGTAAGATTTAAATTATAAGTTAAATTATCACTACCGACGCAGGTAGTGCCGGAGCCGCTGTTAAACCCTAATATTTTTCCTTTTTTGCCGATTCCATCATCAATTTTGGAATCAATATTCCAAGCGTCAAGCGGAGTCATTATATTCGGAGACCTTGCCGCAGAAGAAGATGTAAATCCGGCAACTTGGATTGCATTACCGCTTGTGCCATTTTGTGTAGTAGCACTTGCATTTAGTTCTATGCCTGCACCCGGCCATGCCGAAGATGGAATATTCACACCGATATCGGATTGGCCGCCCGTAGTCGCAATCCCCGGATAAGCAGTACTTAAAAACCCAGCCAGATATAAGTGCTGCCATGCTCTTAGTGCTTCTACATCATTTACTGTACTATTCCCCTCTATAATCCCGTTAGAATTTCCGTTGCAATCGGAAGCTGACGAAGAGCAGGCATCACCAAAAGCATAATATGCATTTGCGAAATCACCCGGAAGCGCTAAGTACCGAGTTCTAAAAGCTTCTATAATTTGTTGATATTGACTTAATTCAGTAATTAGAGATTTTGTTTGAGTTTGCTTAATAAGACCGGCTGCATAGGTGACTAGGCTAAAAATTAGTGCTATTATTACAAGCACGATCGAAGTTTCCAGTAAAGTAAAACCTTTTCTATTTCTCATTAATTCTTAGCTCTAATACATTATAGTATATATATTATAATACTACATCAGATTTAGCTCTTAAGGAAAAGAATTTTATGGTGCACCAGCACGGAATAACATCAAACCGGATTGGTGCATTTATAGAGGTTTTCAAGGGATGGGCAAATTGTTCAAGTGTTCAGAACCCCACGCCGGAAGATACTACGAATGGGAGCCGATACAGGTAGCTGCATAGTCACACACCCCAAACCTGCACACGATCACGCAAAACCTGCACAGATTAAGACGTTAGCTGCACGACGTAATGAAACGCGGCGTGGTGGCGTGCACCGCCTATATTATGCGGTATCAAGAAAGAGCTTTGTAATTCAATAGGAGAACGGCATTGCAGAGGCGCGGGCCATCTTTGCGAAACAAAAATCCTGCTATCAATTGGCGTGTAAGTTACGCCATTTGAGCCTTACCGCGTGGACACAAGCGAGGAAATTGACAAGAACTAAAGCATCTCCTTAATGCGAGAATTCTTTTACGATATAGCGCACCGACAGTTGCAACCAGCATGAATCAAGCGGGCATGCGGCAGATTCAAGGCGGCAAATATTTGAGCAAAACGCAGGCCACGGCCCGCGCAATATTACTCAGCTACCATTACCAGTATTAAAGAAAAAACCGATTGGCAACCGGATGAAGCACTTTTTAATCGTTATGTCCTCACGTCGCCGCTGGCAAAAGAGCGCATGCTTAAAGAACATGTGCTACCGAAATACGCCAATGTGGAAATGCTGGCGATTGAAAACAACCCTGCCACCCGCGCCATGTATTCGCGGTATGGTATACGCTCGGTAAAAATTACGCCGGGTGAAGAATGGCAACAATAACCAAGTTATTTTTATGAAAATACCCCGTGAATGGACGTTTGAGAGTATTTCGGTAGCCTCGACCTTCGATAAGCACGTCCGGCGAACAATTGCTGTGGTACGACATGGTTATAGGCGCGGTGGCGCATATTGCGCGGCATTAGATCCCGAAAGGTGGGCTGGTTTACGATATCGGCGCATCCACTTTACAGGCGGTTCCTTTGGCATAACCCGCCATCGGCTTGAAACCGATGGTGGATGGTGTCGTAATGACCAAACAATGCATCCTTGCTGATTCCGGCAGCTGGTTTTGTCCAGAGCTCAGTGAGCAAACGCCCATCAACTAAGCTGGTCATGTGGCAAATAATTTTAGGGCGCATGTTCAGCCTTCTATTTGAGGTTTTTCTTGAAAAAGGAATCCAGCTTGTCCCACGGAATGAGGTTCACGCGATCATACATATCAACATGACCTGCGCTCGGTATGATAAGCAGTTCCTTCGGCTCGACGGCTAGTTTGTAAGCATCTTCACTAAACTCTTTGGAATGCGCGGTTTCACCAGCGATGAACAGCATCGGACGCGGAGAAATCGTATCAATATCATTGAACGGGTAGAAGTTCATGAATTTGACATTGCTGGTTAGCGTGGGGTGCGTGGTGAGTTTTGGCGACGCGCCTTTAGGCGTGAATTCACCTCTCGGCGTGCGGTAAAAATCGTAAAACTCACGCTCGATGGGGTTTAATTTTTCCGTCAGTTCATCAACCGTCCCGCTGGTGTATTTAGTTTCACCGCCGGTAAACTCGATGTAGCGTTGCTCGGCAGCGTCAGCGATGATTTTCTTGCGCTGTTCAAGAGTTAGTGAGTGATTAAGCGCGTTACGATTGGCAGCGCCCATATCGTACATGCTGACCGTCGCTATCGCTTTCATGCGCTGGTCGATTTTAGCCGCGCTGATGGCGAAGCTTCCGCTGCCGCAGATACCAAGCACGCCAATCCGCTCTTTATCGACAAAAGGTTGGATGCCGAGGTAATCAACCGCAGCACTGAAATCTTCCGCATACATATCCGGCAAAACCGCGTTGCGTGGCTGGCCTTCACTCTCGCCCCAGAAAGACAGATCGATGGATAAAGTAACGAATCCACGTTCCGCCAGTTTTGTAGCATAAAGATTGGCGCTCTGTTCCTTCACCGCGCCCATAGGATGCCCTACGATGATAGATGCGCTTTTAGCGCTCTTGTTCACATCCTTTGGCGTGAAAAGGTTGCCTGCAACCTTCATATTGTATTGGTTTTTAAAAGTAACTTTTTGAACCGTTACTTTCTCGCTTTTATAAAAATTATTGGCTCCATTGGACATGTCCTGAGCCATTGCCGATGTGTTTGTCATGGTGAATACTCCTAGTATAGTGATGAACGTGCGAATGCGTTTAGTGATCTGCATTTTATTTTCCTCCGTTATTTAAAATTTCGATGGTTGCTTTCATCGAGTCGGAGGCTTTGAAAACCTCCATGCTTGAGTCCATTTTTCCGAGTTTAATAAGCCCCGGTGAATGGTGGCCATCACGATAAAAAATCGCCAAATTTCCCCACGGGGCGTAAAATGCGATATCGCCGGCTTTTGGGTTGATGGCTGCCGGAGCGCCTTCTTTCGTCAGTTTTTTCGGCAGGTCGCTGATCTTTTCCGTTTTGCTGTAATCGTCTAGCGTCAGGGTTAGTGGCAGCAGGGAAATAAAATCCCTCGCCGTTGGGCTGTCCTCCATCGTTGCCGTGACGGTTTGATGATTAATCGTTATTTTTATTTTCATCTTGTCCTCCTGTGCGTAAGCGGGCCAAGCCAGAAAGATCGCTATAGCTAACATCGGCAGCGATGCTTTCTTCATGGGACGGCTATTTCGCATATTGTTCGTCCGTTACTTTCTCCAGCCACTCGACATTCTTACCATCGAGCATTTCCTGAACAGCGATATGGCTCATGCCGCTGGTAGAGGTAGCGCCGTGCCAGTGCTTATGCCCAGCGGGATACCAAATCGTATCCCCGGCGTTGATTTCCACCTTGGGTTCGCCTTCGCATTGCGTCCAGCCTTTCCCTGAGGTGACGATGAGAAGCTGGCCGAGCGGATGCGTATGCCAGTTAGTGCGCGCACCCGGCTCGAATGTCACCAGAGCCGATGTTATTCTTGAAGGCTCCACTGGCTGTAGTTGAATAGGGTCGATGCGTACATTGCCGGTGAACCATTCTTCCGGGCCTTGCATGGAGGCTTGTGAGCCGTTGCGTTTCAAAATCATAGTAGTTCCCTTTATTTTAATTGTTACACTGTTTGCGGAATAAGCCGCGCCCTTGAATCATGCCAGGTGATGAATGCTACCATTGCAGCGGTGAACAAGATCATAGCGGCAAAGGTAAATGTAGTTGCATAGCCCCAATGATCGAACAAAACGCCACCGATAACCGCTCCAAGCGTGATTGCCAGTTGAATAACCGCTACCATTAAACCGCCACCCGCTTCGGCATCTTCCGGTAATGTTTTGCTGAGCCAAGTCCACCAGCCCACAGGCGCTGCCGTGCCTATCAGTCCCCATACAGCCAGCAACAGGCTTGTAGTAAGCACGCATGATACATTAAAAATTAATGCGATACCGACAACCGCCATGACAGCCGGAATGGATATCAGGAGGCTATAGAGGTGGGTCTTTAAAAGAATGTCGATAAGATAGGTTCCAACAAATCCGGCGATGCCCACTCCCAGCAAAATAAGAGATAGCAAGGAATCATTTGATTTCGTCACCACTTCAAGGAACGGGCGCAAATAAGTAAATAGCATGAACTGGCCCATGAATAAAAGCATGACCGCGATCATCCCAAGTGCGAATCGGCGCTGTGATAGCAACTTGAAAACATCTTTGGCGTGTTTGGTCTGCCGTTCTGGTGGAAGGTGCGGAAGGCTTTTCCACTGCCAGATAAATGAGATGACAGCCAATGGAACGACGCAGAAGAATGCGCCACGCCAGCCGATGATGCTGCCGAGAAAGCTGCCTAACGGCACAGCTATCGTTGTAGCCAGAGCATTACCCCCGTTGAGAATAGCCAGCGCTTTCGGCACGGATTCTTTCGGCACGAGGCGCATCATAATGGCAGCCGAGATTGACCAGAAACCGCCGATAGTCATACCCAGCAAGGCACCTCCCACCATAAGAACAGTGGCGTTGGGAGCAAAAGCCACCATGCAGCCGGACACCGCCATTAGGGACGTAAAGAAAAGCCCTACACGCCGCCGGTCGGCACCACCGATAAGCGCGGAGATAAACAGGCTGGTCGCCAGCGCAAATAAGCCAGATACAGAAATAGACTGCCCTGCATAACCTTCAGTAATATGAAGGTCAGTAGCAATGGGAGTGAGTAAGCTAACCGGCAGGAATTCGGAAGCGATAAGCACGAAAGCGCAAAGCGCCATTGACACCACCGCGCCCCACGTAGGAGTAATTCCTTTGCTAGTTTCAGATTGGGTCATTTTTTCTGCTGCTGAGATTTCCATATTATTTTTGTATTCCTGTGGTTTACAACTTAGTTCGATTCATTATTGAACATCATAAACGAATCTGTTATTTATTACTAGATAGTAAAATCTAATTACGGTTATGAATATGGTTCATCAATGAAGCGCGATAACATCAATGATATGCTTATCTTTGTTGAGGTGGCAAAAGAGCGGAGTTTCACAAAGGCTGCCGCCAAATTGGGCGTGTCACAATCTGCCCTTAGTCACTCTATGAAAAAGCTGGAAGACCGGCTTGGGGTGCAGCTATTGGTTCGCACTACCCGCAGTGTTGCTCCCACCGAAACCGGAGAGCGCATCCTAAAGAAAATTAAACCCCGTTTTGAAGAAATTGAAGCAGAACTGGCCGCGATCAATGAGCTTCGTGAGAAACCGGCAGGAACGATTCGTATCACCGCATCTGACCATGCAATAGATGCTATATTAATTCCCAAACTAAAAACATTTCTTGCTGAATACCCTGACATTAAGGTGGAGTTGACCGCTGATTATGGCAGAACGGATATTGTGGCAGAGCGCTATGATGCAGGCGTGCGGTATGATGAGTTTTTGACGAAAGACATGATCGCCGTGCGTATAGGCCCGGATGCACGGATGCTGGCGGTTGCTTCACCTGAATATTTTACCCGATACCCGCGCCCTAAAACGCCGCAGGAATTAAACCAGCATAACTGTATTAATTTGCGCCAAATTATGAGTGGAGGGCTATATGCTTGGGAACTTGAAAAGAAAGGTCATCATGAGGTGAAAGTGCATGTGGACGGGCAGCTTACCTTGAATGGTAATTATCAGATTCTTCATGCAGCACGCTTGGGTATGGGACTCGCGTTTATTCCAAAGGATATGGCCGCGCCTTATTTGCAAGACGGCAGCTTGGAGGCAGTACTAGACGATTGGTCATTACCGTTTCCAGGGTTCTATCTTTATTACCCTAGAATCACACAGCCTTCCTTAGCTTTTATGCTGCTGGTTGAAACATTACGTTATCGCCCTGTAGCAAAAAATAGTTAGAAACAAATCTCTTAGAGCTAACATAGCTACATAAGTTTTGACTATTTTTCGCCATACGGTAGAGTGTTTTTGAGGGGGCTAGAATCCCCGTAAACTGCGATAATGGCTTTAGGGAGGTGGCGGCGGCTATTCACTGAAAGCATCGCAAACCGACAAGCGATTCAAATCGATTGCGACGTTGAGCATGTTCAACTCCGGGTTGGTTCGTCGCAATGGATACATGGATTCCCAACTGTCCACTATTCAGGAACGCCTGCAACAGGCCTCAGACACCCGCGCCCAAGAGGCGGCAGGTGGGGAAATTCTCTATGCAGGGGACGCCAATCTGACAGATGAGCAGATCGCCAAATTGCCGTTTGATCTGTATCGGCAGGGTTACGAGTACTACTGGAAGACGCACGCGCACCCCAACTCGACCTTCAAGTACACCATGAGCAGCCTGCTGGACCTGATGAGCTTCGATGCCACGAACCAGATCGAACTGATCGACAAACCCTTGCTGATGATCGCGGGCAGCAAGGCCGACAGCCTGTACATGTCAGAGCAAGCCTTTGCCAAGGCCACCGGCACGAAAGACAAAGAGTTGCTCAAGATCGACGGCGCAACGCATATCGAAACCTACTGGGTTCCCAAGTATGTGGACGCTGCAATCGAAAAACTGACTAAGTTTTACGCAAGAACCATCTAATCTGGTTTGATGACTGTAGGCAGATCATGAACTCTTTTTAGGGTAGTATCTCAATTTCGCTTTAACCATGTCAGCTACAGACCCATTACCATCTTATTCAGATGGAGTAACT
>NZ_JSWE01000077.1 GCF_000815465.1 Candidatus Jidaibacter acanthamoeba
GGTAGTGATACCGTGTATGGAGTCAAGTATATAACATTTGTGAGTTGTATTTAGTTTTATGCTTAATAACACCGAATGCTATATGAAGTAACTTTCTCATAATCGCTCCAATAATGACCATGGTATTTTTACCTCTGTTTTTTAATTTATTGGCAAATTCTTTGACTATTGAGTTGTGTGATTTAGCTGAGATAGCAGGAAAATATAAAGCTTTTCTTAAGTTCGAAGAGCCTATTTTTGACAATCTTGATTTACCTCTTACTGAAGTGCCAGAAGTATTTTGTTTAGGAGTAAGTCCTGCATATGCAGCTAGTTGTCTTGCACTGTTAAAAGAAGAGAAGTCAGGAACTTCAGATAGTATAGCAATAGCAGTAATCTTTCCAACTCCCGGTATACTTTGCAAATTCTCGCAGTGCTCTTTTAGTGTAGAATTGTTAGTTAGTAATTCATCAATAAGTAAGTCTATACTTTTAATTTGCAGATCTATTTCATTTAACAATCTCCTATATATTATACTTATAGAGTCAGGTAAGGTATGCTCATTTTCAAGGTAATTTGAAACTTGGGTACGTTGGATTTTAAGGTTTTGCTGACAACGATAAAAGCTCCTTAATTTCTTAAGCATACTATCCCTAGGTTTATAGGGGTGTAATTCATTCTTATTAGCATACTCAGCAATAAGTACAGCATCAACTTCATCAGTTTTATGCCTCTTTAGTTTACTTGACGCATAAGCTTTAATGCAAGCCGGGTTAATTATACTTACACTATATCCTTGATTATATAAAAACTCCGCTACTTCATCACCATAGCTACCTGTTGCTTCCATACATACTTTTAGATCCTTAATTGCTTTTATACTCAACCATTGGTTAAGTTTGGCAAATCCTTGTTGATTATTAGCAAATTTGTTCTTACTAATTTTATTTCCAATTATCAAAGCTACAGCTAGTTCTTTCTTTGATATATCTATACCTAGAGTTCCTTCAAACATAACTTCTACCTTGCATTATTTTTTTATCTATGTAAAAAAAATCTATAGCTAACCATGTTAATACAGAATAAGCTTCTTAAGAGCTTTTCTTAGATACCGTCCAGCTTAAGATCCTTTGGAAGAGGGTGCTTATCACTACCACAGATTTAAATAATCTTTGTTGCGAACCAGAATCTCCTCTTCCTAACCTCAAAGGTCAGCTAATCCCTTTGTAGCCTTACTTGCAAGCATTTCTTAACCTGCTCCTTTATCATACATGTTGCGAGAAACGAAATATGAAGGCAGATATACGGTAAGTGGTTATACTTGTACAGAGCAATTGATAGTAACAAAAACACTATAGATTTCTACTTAAGCAAGACACGTAATCACAAAGCAGCTAAATTATTTTTAACTAAATTGCTCAATAAGAAAAATACTTATGAACCAAAAAGTATCACGGTAGATGCTAATCACTCATATACTTTAGCTTTGCTACAAAAAGAAGGTAAGTTTATTAATACAACTCTTAGAAAGAACAAATACTTAAATAACATAATTGAGCAATATCAAAGACGAGTAAAATGGAAAACCAAAGATGCTATGGGTTATCATAGTTATAAAACAGCCTATCGAGGCATTGAGACAATGACCATGTTATTAAAGGAGCAGCTTTATCACTTGCATAAAAGCTCACCTATAAATATTAAATACTTTATTGAGAGACAATTTAATTTAACTACTCCTGCTTATATATTCTAAAGAATCTTATAAACAATTCTTTGCAACACTGCACTATATACCATACACCTTCTATAAATTGCATTAACCTTCCTTCTTTATTTCTATGTAGCCCCCTTTCTCTCCCTAAAAATTCGTATATTTGTTCCCAAATTCTTTCTTCTATGTAATACTTCATTTCGCTAGTTTATTTGTTTTTCCTAACAACAAAACTACCACCTCTCTCTTATTTATAAAATTTTGTTCACACAACCTAATGGAATTAAAATATTTTTATACTTTACTTGACAATATATCTTGGAATATCTAGTAGCAAAGATAAATAGTTTATTTATCAATTGCGAGAGATGAATAGGATGAGAGTTAAAGATAATCAATTGGATGTGATTTTACAAAAATTAATGGCAAATGTGAAAATTACCGATACTCAATTATCTAAAGAACTTAAAGTACCTAGCTCAGTTGTGAATCAAATATTAAATAAGGGTAAAATATCTCCTAGGCTCAGTACCTTAACGCATATAGCAAAGTATTTTGATGTAACAGTTGCTCAATTAATTGGTGAAGTGCCTATAAATACAAAGTATGATTTATTTCATTGTTTACCGCATAAAAACATTAAATCCTCATTTAAATGGGTAGCTGAGTTATATAAGGAGGCAGTGGATTTTACTATTTCATTTTTAGAGGATAATACTACTTATAGCTCAATTAATGCAGAGCAGACAATCACAATAATAAATGAGATATATTATTACTCAATTAAAAAAGATTTGAACAAAATTGATCATGATTTTGCCCATTGGTATTTAAATTTTATTATAAAACAGATATTAACCTAAATTTAGCAGCGGTTATTGTTTAAATATCCTGACTGTTGATTATTCAGCTACAGATAATTTCCTTGATATTAAATTTTTCAATTGTGATCAACTTATGGTTGTAAGTAGTAAAAAAGCAAAGTACAAGCATAAATAATAGCTGAAAGGTAAATTGTTTAAAATATTTTAATAAAAAATTTAATATGTTGATAAATAAGGTTAAGTTGATAATGGAAAGCGAAGTTGACTTTAATTCTAAGCTTTACAAACAGAGTTTAAATTATTTTAATTGTAATACAAAATCTAATACAAACTCCTTCACCATATCACCAGCAAAGCTAATGGAACTGATTGGGTCGGCATACAAAATTCCTATAGCAAAAAAACTGGAAAATATAATAGCTCAAATATCATCTAAAATTTTTGAAGGATATGTCTTTCCAAGTGAATGGGCTATGCCATTTAAAAGTTTAATGCTATATTATCATAAGTTATATCCTCACGATAAGTTGATATATGTACTTAGTATTAGTAATTTTGTAACCATATGTGATCGTAATGGGTTGAGGGAAATAGAAGAGCAAGTAGTCAACATTGATAAACTATTTTCTAATGCTGAGATTATTCTTGAGGAAGTTAATAATAAAAATTCGCAACAATTCATTGAAACAAAAGTTAAATTATTAGTAAATAGAGCCTTATATTTGCGCCATAATGAGCGGTTTGAGGAAAGTAATAATGATTATGAGCAATTACTGATAGCAGCTAAGCATGCTAATAATTCTGTAGTGAATAAGCTAGGATGGTTTTATGCTTTAACAGGCTTGGCGGATATATTGGATAGAAAGGGTAAATATAGTGATGCTTTAAATAAGTACAAAGAAGCAGAAGAGGTATTAAGAGATGCTCCTGATCAAATAAAAGATCCACTTTTACCTTGCTTGTGGGAAAAGCAAGGTAACGAACTATACCATCTAAAATATTATAAAGAAGCTGAAATAAATTATTTAAATGCTTTAAAAGCTAGGCAGAAAAAATTTAAAAAAGATAATATATATACTTCAAATGTATATCATAATCTAGGAATCCTTTATAAAGAAATAGGCCAGTTCAATGACAAAACAGAGCAGTGCCTTAGTGGTGCATTTTCATGTTTGAAAAAAGCCCTTCAAATAAGAAAAAAATACTTAAATAAAAACCATCCACATATAGCAATAACTTTGAAGCACTTAGGAGATAGTTATCTTGAAACAGGGCAATGCAGATCAGCAATTACTCATTATAAAAAAGCTATTGAAATACGAAAAAAAACTAAAAATTTAAGAGAATCAATATATATGGCTAACTTACTGAACTCTCTAGCTGTTGCTTATTTATTTGATAATGAGCAGGGAGAAGCTGCAGCAAAATTTGTAGAGGCAAGTCGAGTATTTAACAGTTTTACTAATATTAATTTAAGCACTAACCAAAGATTTTATACTGAATTTTTACGGATTTTAAATACAAAACTTAATTATTAATAACTTTTTCATACAACAATTTAAAAGAGTAGATTATGAATAAAGAAAATTATATATATTTATCAATTAAGTATTTGCTAAGCTTAATAAAAAGACAAAAATTTCATGAACTATTAAGTATTGCATTCATAACATTGTTTATATCTACATCCAATGCATTAGTTCCAATATTTTACAAATATGTAATTGATGAAATTCTGGTTAAGCAAGCCCAGCTGGTAGATAGATTTACAATTGCAGTAGTTTTATTTGTAGGATTGTATTCTATTATATTCATAGCATCTCAAGTATGCTGGCCTATAAGGAAGTTTTTATTCTCAAACTTTATGCTCAAGCTAGAGCAAACTATGCTTGAAGATATCTTCAAGAGCTTAAAAGCTATAGATATCCAGCAAACCCAGTTGCAATCAAATGGAGTGGTTATAAATTATATTGATAGAGGACAGCATGCCTTAAGAAAGCTGTTCATGGATTTTATTTATTATTCAGCTCATCATTTCATAAAGCTTGTTACTATCTTGCTGGTTTTGATTAAGATGGCTAATATAAAGTATATCGCTATACTTAGCATTTTTACCTTAATATACCTATTATTTACAATTCACTTACAAAATAAATTTCCTATTTATTTAGAAAAAGTAAAGTATTTTAGAGATAAATTATCAGCATTAACTATCGATTATCTAAATCATAAACAGATAAAACCTCAAAATTTATATATTGAGTTATTAAATAGACGACAATCTGAAGAAAAGAAATTGAATCTCTTTATTTGTGCAAATAAGGCTTTGCAACACTTTTCATATTCTTTTGCAATAGCTCTTATATTTTGTATATGTGCTAACGATTTAATTAGGGAAAAAATTACTGTAGGTGATATGGTAATGATTAATAGCTTTGCTATAAATTTTTTCAACCCTATAAGGTCATTAGGGTATCTATTAGAAGATTTTAATAAAGATATATTTGATATCAATAACATCTGTTTATTAATTGCAAGAAATAGCTTTAAAGGAGATAAATATACTAAAATGCATTTAAAGTTAACTTCTTAAGAGAGCTATATGCAGTATTGTTTACTAAAAAACTAAGCAAACCACATATGATTATAAATTAGATAGTGTCGTCATGAGACATGAGCCCATAGTATTATGCACCCGATTTGAACAGCTGCAAGGAATGAGTCGGAATTTTTGGCATATCTGGTGGTACCGTCAACTTAATAATAGATAAGGTATGTGGTATTAAAGGAGGTTTGAAATAGTTTGTGTTTTCTAATGTATAAGATGCATAAGTATCCTTCTGAAATAATAAGATATGTTGTTATACTATATCACAGGTATTGTTTAAGTTTGAGAGACATATCTGAAATACTGTTATACAGGAATATAGAGGTAAGCTATGAAAGCAATAGGAAATGGAATAAGAAGTTTGGGCGGATAATAGCAAATAATATACGCAGCAAAAGACAATATGCTCCCCAAGATAAATGGCATTTAGATGAGATGAGAGTAGTAATAGGAGGAGAAGTTTTTTGGTTATATTGGGCAATAGATAGTAATGGGGAAGAGCTGGATATTTTCCTGCAAAATAGAAGGAATACCAAAGCAGTTAAGAGATTTTTTAAGAAGCTACTTAAGAGATGTGGCTTTGTCCCAAAGACAATAGCAACTGATAAGTTAAAGAGCTATGTTTCTGCTAAGAGGCATATACTTAAATCTACTGAACATAGGAAGCATAAGCGATTAAATAACTTAATAGAAAACTCGCATCAACCTACTAGGCAAAAAGAACGCCTAATGAGGAAATTTAAGGACCCAGGAGCTACACAGCTATTTTTATCATCATGTGATCAATATTTAAATTTATTAAAAGTAGGTAGATATAAGTTTAGAGCAGAAAATTATAGGCAAAAAATGAAGGCAGCTTTTGCATTATATAATGAAGCTACCTCTGTACATTACAATGCTTAATACATAAAAATTGATTATACAGAAACATCATATCAGCATACCAACTTTAAGTTGACGGGACCGTTAAACCCTTTAAAGTAAATAACTTTAGCTCATTTAAAATATCAATTTTCTGCTTTTATTCTGTCTATGCAATTTACAGACTAATCTCCTGTATATCTTTATTTTTTTTACTATAATACTTTATCTCTGCACTAAAGCCATTTTTTATAAAACATTCTATATTATAAAATTTGTCTCTTTTACTTTCGGCTCTATCTTTATGGTAACTTGATATTATAATTGTATCTCTAAGGTAAGTATCAAGCATTTGATATATTCTTCCCTTAGAACCTGGATCCAAAGATTTTATAGTTTCATCTAGTATTAAAACTGAGGGTTTATGGACTATGGCTCCAATAAGCTTTAATATTTTTTTTTGCCCCCCGCTTAATGAATTAACTTGATCTATATTATCTCTAGAACTATTAATTTCAGGTTCTAACCTATAGCGTAGTTCTTCAAATATTTCAGCCTCCTGCAACAGATCGTTTATCTGCGCCTTTAACAGCTTTAATTCAACTAACTTTTTAGGTAATATTTCAGGTAGATATATGAATTGATAGATAGATTGCTCAAAAGGAATATAATCCTCCTGGCTAACTAATATAATATTTTTTTCTTTATTTTTGTCAGGGTATGTTATATATCCTTCTGCTATATAATTTTGTGTAATATTTAAAGATTTAATTTTAGCAAAGAAAGTACTTTTCCCGCAACCTGTTGAACCGTATATAACACAGCGGTCTCCTGTTTTGCATTCCAACTTATCAACTTGGAATAATAACTTTTTATCTTTAAACATTGCTAATTGTTTAATTTTAAACACCCCTTCTTCATAACTTTTTATAATTTTATCATCTTTTAGATTACTTAAATCTTTTAACTTGTCTTGAAATGCTCTTACTTTCTTAATATGACCCATAGTATTAGCAAGCTCCGGTGCTATCTCCAATATATATGAAAATGATTGGTTAATTTTTAACATCCCAATTTCTATTATAGCTCTATCTCCCGGTTTAATTATTTCTTTATAAAACATTAAGCCTGATACATACCACCTTATTCCCACATTAAGTACGGAAGCTGTGTTATTAACAAAAGATAATAGCTTTTCCAATATTATTTTTTTATTTTTTAAACTGCGCTCTTCTGACTTAGTTTCCGTAAGATATTTTAAGTTTAACTTTTCCGCTCCTGATGTTACTAATTTTACGGATTCGTTTATACTGTGCTGTTTTAAAGGTTTCTGCCTTCTGTTGACATTGTCAGTAACCAAAGTTTCAAGTTCAGCTATTTTTTTAGATATCAATTTGCCAACAATTTGAGTTACTCCTCCATATATTATAGACAATATAGGTAAGATCGGATGTAACTGGAACAGCATGAAAGCCCCTATGCTTGCTTGTATAACAGTTGATGCTCCTTTAGTTAAATAGCTGCCGGTTCTGCTTAAAATCAATATACAAGAATATGAAATGTTGGGATAATCATTTTTATTATCTGATTGAGACGAAATTTTGATTAGATTCTGATTACTGTATACCTTTTTATCAGTTGCGTCTTCAGCTTCTCTGGCTAAAGATAGAGTAAGCTTATCACTTATATACCTTTCAATAGTTTTAATTAACTCGCTAAGAATCGAAAAACTTATAAAATTCAATATGAACACATTAAATTGTTTCCATTGTTCATCTTTGTTAATATCATAACTATTTAAACTTAAGTAATTTATAAACAAGCTATCATTACCGGAACCGATATATGTATCAATACTATATATTGCTAATCCAGCCGCCGTGGATATAAGTAAGGGAATACCCGTATTAATGATAACGGAATTTCTACCGACTATACTTTCAAATAACGAATAGGTAGCGATACTATTATATATCGGAAGCATAATAAAATTAGCCGGTAAGAGGACATAGTACATTGGCGTGTATAAAAATTCGGCTAACCTGACGTTTGCAGAATATAAATAATTCATCATAGCACCTGTATTACAGTTTATCGTACATGTTGTAGGGCTTGGGCGTATTTTTCACTTGCATCCTTATTCATATCAAGTAAAGAACATATATTCCTTATATCCAAGAGTCCTTATTAAAATCCTCCAACAGATAACCCAGCGACCGGGCAAGAATACCATTAAAGTATTTTACTATTAACCTTACGATATCCAAATACGAAGAAATTTTATTTTTATTTAATATTTGATTTATAAAGGTATTAAGTATATTAAGTTCATCCGAAAGCTGTGCGCCATTAACCTTTGCTTCTTGCAATATAAAACTTAACCTGGTTACTCTGTTTCCCGTCAGGTCTTTGTTTTTCATTTTTATGTAAATTTTTTATTTTAATTTAATACATTTTTCTTCAATAGAATACAGCCGATATATTAAATTTGTTAATAACTTTTTTTTATTATTAATACTACTAACCTTAACAAAATTTTTATATTTTAATAAATTTCAATTCATACAATTTAACAATCATTAATTTAGTTAAGCTACCTATGTCAAGAAACCCCAATAAAACTACTAAACCTAATTATAGTTTATCTTTTAAAGAGGAGGAAACGCTTGAACAAATAGTTCATTCAATAGATAAAATAGATGATTACCATACTTTGTATGCTCTATTCAACAATGCTGTCAGACAAAACAATGAAGTTAAACTAAAACTGTTTCTAGCAAGCGGCATAAAAATTAAGGAACGACATAAAGATAATATTACGATAAAAAAATTTTTAGCAAATGAAAGAAAACCAGGTAACTTAGTAGATAATAATTTATTACAAGCCCTGCAAAGCGATTTTGATTATTTATTAGATAAAGAGGATGGAAGTAATAATGAATTTAATTATGTTTTTAAAAATATTAGTGAAAAATTTAAAAATAAAACGTTAAGAAATTTAGCAAAAGCGGAAATAAAACAACAAATAAAATTTGCTGAAGAATCTCAAAAAGGAAAATTATTAGAGCTATATGGAAATTTGCTTTTATGGCAAATATATTATGGAGAAGTCAATACTTCAGACTACCGAGAATTATTTCTTCCTGCTGCTAAACTTTACAACGGAGCCATTATGAGTAATTTGACTCATGGAAATCCGCAACAAAATAATTATATTAAAGATAAGCTTGGGTTATTAGAAAAAAAATATATCAAGTTATGTTTTTTTAAACACCGAGGCGCAGGGTCATTAGAAGAATTTAATTATAAAAACAGGATAGATATATATCTTAATCGAATAAAGCTAATCAGAGAAAGCGTAGCTTATATGCTTAATCATAATGTAGTTATTACTGTTATTAATCAATTTATTTGTAAATCAATAAAAAATTTAGTAAAGGATATTATTGTTGAAAGTGAAGATTATTTAGGGCTATCTACTTCAAGTATATGTGAATATGCCATTATCGGTCTCGGCTCTATGAGTCGAAATGAAATTACCACTCATTCCGACTTGGAATTAATGATACTAAAAAACAAAAGCCCTAAAAGTAATGATAAATATTTTGAAGATTTAATTAATTTAGTGCAATTAAAAATTATAAATTTCGGGGAGACAAGATTCACTGAACAAGAGTTAATTACTTACGGCTTAAGCGATAAAGAAGAAATTCCTGAATTGCTGACTTTAAAAAACTTATTTTTGGAAGCACGCAGCCCCACTAAGAGAGGTATCAGCTTAGACAGTTCAGAAATTACTCCGCTTAAAACAAATTTGCTGCATTCATTTATAGGTACTCCAAAAGAGTTAGCAGATGTAGTAATCAAATTTAGAGAATACGACTTTAACTCAAGGATCGTAAGTGAGCTAGTATCATTTACATATATTCACGGTAGCATTAAAGCCCCTTTACTCTTGGAAGAATATAAAGATTTAATACAAAAAAAATTTTTAACAAGAAAAAGAGAGGAAGTTTTAAGCAGGTTAAAAAAAGATATAGAGTTTTTTGTTCCTCACTTAACATATGATGAAAATAGCGGCAAATTACTAATGTTAGCGAAGCATGACATATATCGAGTATTTGATCGGATTATAGATGGTTTTGCTTTATTGGAGGATGTAAAAAAGCATACCTCGGGTACCGAACGGTTAAATGATTTAAAAGTAATAAAAGCTTATATTGAAGATACCCAAGAGATAGAAGAGGCAATAAGGTATTTTTTAGCGTTAAGGTTGAAGACATATTTATATTACAACGCACAAAAAGAAGATGTGTATCTGGAATACGGAAACAGTAATTTCTCAGGCATAGAAAAGCAAAAAGATGTTTATTGCTTGAATAAAGAGCAAGCGAAGATATTACTTACGCATTATCAAACTATAAAAATATTCTATTTCCAAATCAAAGATTACTTATATTTAAAAGATATTAATATCTTTAAAGATTTTGGTTTACACAAGCACCAGTCATTCGCTGCTATAGGTGATAATTATAAGAAACTGCATTACTATAAAATTGCTGAAAGCTTTTATAAGGATGCTGAAGCGCTATCCTCCATGGCAAAACACAAAAAAGAGAACAAACTCGGCAACCTATATTTAACATTAGGAGATTATACTAAAGCTTTAGAAAAATTTGAGGAAGGTTTGAATGAAGAAGAAAATCCGGTAAAACAATTAAAATTAAATTTGGCTGTAGCTAAATGCCTCTTGTTTACTAACCAATATAAGAAAGCTTTGCAGCATATAGAAAATATATCTAAGGATAAGAGCATAAAAGACATTTCTAATGAAAAAAATTTTATTACCTTATGGACATTGAGGAATGAGATATATGCTATTTATCAAATTAGTGAAAGCATACCTTTAAAAGAAGTTACGGAAACCTTTAATAATAAACTAAATAATAAATTATATTGGCTTTATGAAAGTTGCAGTTTTCTAGACAAAAACATTATAACCTATTTTAAAGATATTAACGGAGTACTTGGACTTCAAAGTTTACAAGTTTATTATCAAAAGCTTTTAGTAGAAATTAAAGCAGAGTCCAGATGTACCGCATTTAAGTTACTTCAGGCAAAACTTTATTATAATTTAGGAGCTATTTGTCAATTAATCGGAGAGAATAAAGATAATTATTTGAAAGCAAAAAATTATTTTAAGCAGGCTGAGATAATATATAGTAAGTATAAAAGCAAGGCAGCCGTAAAGTTACAGGTCACACTTGAAGAAGACGCTGCCTGTTGTTTAATAAACGTCAGTTGTCTCTATCGTGATACATATCAATATGCGAAGGCGATAAAATATGCATATAAAGCATTAGAGTATTTTGAGAAGCTTTCCAAAAACATACATCATGGCATACATTATAAGCTAATCACAATATATGAATTATTAAGAGAAAGTTATAGCGCACTTGGAAACCGTTCTGAATCAAGTACATATAAAATAAAAATAGCCGAACTTAATTATAGAATAAACGGTCGATACGAATTTGGCTTAAATACTCTCAAAGAACCATTAGTATCTAAACATGTTGAAAATCAACCCGCGCATGAATTAGGGTTACGCCCCGCAATATGGAATATACCCGATAATGCTGAGTATTTTACGAAAAGAGAACAATTAATAGATAAGATTACAGCTAATCTGCAAAACGCTGAATCAAAAGTTTTAGTAATTGCAGGACTGGAAGGATCCGGAAAAAGCCAAATTGCACTATACTATGCGAATACTAACAGAGAAAAATATAAAAGTATGATCAGATGGTTGAAAGCCAATGATGATGTTGTACTTGAAGCCGAATATAGAGACTTTGCAAAAACCTTGGGTATTAATACAGAGGAAAAAAATATAACGGAATTAATTGGATTAGTAAGAAGTGAGTTACAAGTAATACCGGGCTTATTATTGATATTTGACGGAGCACAAAATTATAAAAGTATTTCATCTTATATTCATAAACAATCAAATATACATATTTTGATTACATCAAGTAATCAAAATTGGGGAATATGGCCGTCCATTAATATAAGAAGATTCGAAGAAAATGAAGCAATAGAGTACATTTTTAAAATTATTGAAAAGGCAAGTAAGGAAGAGGTATGCCTTCTAACAAATAAGCTAGGATACTTTCCCTTGGCGTTAGCACAGGCGGCAACCTTTATAAAACAAAATAACTACTATCTTTCAATAAAAGAATATTTAAATATATACAAAACATGTTGGAATGAGCTTATGGCTCAGCCGGTTTTTCCACAAGATAATTATGATAAAACTATATTTTCTATATTAAATACCTCCTTAAAAAGAATTCAGGATAATATTCCGGCATTAGATTTGTTACGGCTCTGTGCTTATACACATCTAGATGGCATACCTTATGAATTTGCAGAGTCTTGGTTTAAAATGAAAGACGGACTGGATGAAGGTATAGCTAAGCTAAAAGTATGCCAGGCAATCTGCTTGCTTAAAAATTATTCCTTAATAGAAATAGATTCGAATCAGTTTTATGCTTATACTTTTTTTAAAAAATTAATAAAAGCTAGATATAAATTTGAGAATTATGAAAAAGAAATCATAGAAAATTTGCTAGTAAATTTAAATGATTTATCAATGATTCCTGATACCTATAAACCTACTTCATATCCACTTACTCAAGCGGACATGGGGGATACTATAAAGCCATTTAAAATAGATAAAGATGAGCAAGAGATAAATTTAGGGGTAAACAGATATATAACTTCATCTCCAACGCCCGTCTTAAATAAACTACCGAATAAAAGGGGTTTTGATGAGCTTAAACAAGCAGGAATTAGCAGAAGTAGAGATCATAAAATAAACACACCTCCGTTGAAAAAGCAAAATCGAACTGAAACGCCTTTACAACATCCGTGCGTCATTGAAAAAACCAAGAAAAAAGCAGGGATACAATTTTAAAAAAAATCTAGTAAAATGGTATAGCATTGAACAAATAATATAATTTTGTAAAGATTAGAAAGTGTTCAAGGAAATATAATGCCGTGTTGAAAGACAATGAAAAAGGTATTGTCAATTTGTTGCCTGCAAAGTGGCGTTGTTGCTCAAATCAGAATCAAGGAATATTTACCGCTTACCCATGTTATCTAAGTTAGTTTCACAGATTGAGGCATGCCCAGTTTGTCATTATATTAAGTAAGTGGCAACCAAGTAAAGTCTCAGCATCTTGGTTATCCCATTTTCTAGATTTTAGCTTAGTATCAATAATGCTTTTATAACGGTAAATAGTATTCTCTACAATTTCTCTCCTTCCATACTTATTTTTTTTACACTCCACATGGTGAACTTTTGTTTCAATTATTTGGTTTATTAGCCCAGTATGAAAGAGCCTTAACTAGGGAAAGAGTTATTGTAGGCCTTGATGCGGTGAAAAGACGTGGTCGAATTGGAGGTAGACCGAGAGTTATTGATGAAGAAAAGATGGAAGCTATTTTAGATGACTTAAAATCAGGAGATAGCAAAGCCTCAATTTGCCGGAACTTCGGCATTAAACACGCAACCCTATATGATGCATTTAACCGGCGGAGTTCTTCTTTTTAATTTTAGTTTATGTATATAACCTTAATATACTTAAGCTAAATATTATTTCCTAAATTATGTTTTTGCTCGTCTCTCTCTATTATAATCTTAGTTTGGTAACTTTCCTCTTTTTTCTCTTTTTCAAAAGTGATTTCACTTGCATGTGGAGAAGAATTTTTATCAATTACATTACTTTGATTTACAAAAGATATCTTTTGTTTAACTCGGTTACCAAAGGATTTATCATCTGAGGAATTAAGCTTAGCAGTAAACTTTCTCTCACTTGTACTTTGCTGATCTAATCCTGAAGGACTGTTATCTTGTCCCTTCTTCTCTTCAAGATATTCTTTAATATCTTTGTTATCTTCTTTCGCAAGCTTATCGATAGCATCTTTCAAATTTATTTTAAGTATTCTTACTACTTTTTGAGCATCTCCTCCAATACTTTCAAATATATGCTCGATTGCTCCAATTGTTTGGAGCGGGTTAATACTTATAAAAATTTAGTATATCGGTTGTTATTTCTCTTCGATAGTACCCTTTATTAATCTTTTCAGCGATCAAATCTATAAATTGCTCAATTACTTCATAGTTATTATGGCAAACTAATAAAAACTTACCTCTTTCCGTAGTATGGTTTATAAAGTACTTCATCAACTCAAGGTTACCGTGCTCTATTGCCCACCAAAAAAATTGATAATTATTGTATTTAGATAAACTTTCTATTTTTTTTGCAGTATTAAAAACAAATCTTAATGAGTTTTTAACTACATCTACTTTGTTTTCCTTAAGAAGTTCAGGGATAACATTATCAATTATTTCTTTTTGCCATTCTAATAAAGAACTTTTTTTTTCTTTTTTTATATTACCAGCCGGATAGTTATTATCCGAATCTGAACTTGAATACTTCCTTTTCATACTGGCCTCATTTAAGTATAAGCTACATACTTATTTTTTGCTCTATTTTATCTTTATATTCTGCTTTTCAACTATATGTAAAGATTTTTAATATTTATATTGTTTTAAAATTGAAATAAACTGTTTAACAATATTTTTTATATGTTAATAGTTATTATATTATTTTTTAATATTTGTTTTATTTATATATAACTTGCGAATAAAGTGGCGTCCTTATGAAAAGTATAACTTAATGCAGAATGAGTTAAGAGATAAGTATGGGTACACAATATTGGCTATTGGAAGAGCAGAGGACGAGAAAAAGAAAACTCACGCGGAAGGTAAAATAATAGACTATCTTTTATTCACTGAAGTCTTGCAAAATGCAGAGCAACCAATTTATATAGGAATCTCAAAACTATGCTGACATGATTGTGCATTAGCTCTGGATGCAGTTAATGAATATAAAAACAGTATAAGAGTAATTAATGACGGCAAAGAAATAGATAAAGATCAATATATTAATTATTTGCAAAGAAGGGGTGATCATAACCTTGTATTTTCATGGTCGAAACCAATGTTTTATTATGATAAAGATAAACTTATGAATGCAACTCGGTTTAGAGGATACTATTTTGATGAGGATTTTCAAGATCATGGTATACCGTTTCATGAGCCGCTAAAAGCAGCTCTATGCAGATAAGAACAGCAGCATAGAAGACATCTACAAGATGTTCAAGATAAGTAGATCTCTGCTATTTAAGTCAGTTAATATTTAGCTTGGCTTGTTTTAGTTTGAATAGTACTAAGGGGACTTAAAATCAAACGATACATGATATTAATGAAAGTATGGAATGTGGCATTGATACTTTAAGCCCAGGAAGAAATAGAGTTAGTCTCATAAATTAAAATAGTAAAATTACTTAATATTGAATTAAAAAAACTTAGCCAATCATGGATGTATTTGTAAAACTTAATAAAAGTAAATAGATATTAAAAAATAAAGTTTTACAATGCTATCAAAATAATAACATAAGAGATAAAGTTATGTATGATGTAGAATTTAATGAGCTAATAGGAAGAATTTACAGTAATTCGGTCGATTCAGTCGATCTTGCAGGAGAATGCATAAAAAATAGGAGGGCACAGGCCTTAGCTGAAGCACTAAAAATTAACAAATCAATTACTGAAATTAGTCTCAAATTTTACTGCTATGATTCCGAAGAAGCTAATGTTATAGCTAAGGCCTTAGAGGTTAATAAGTCAATCACTTTAATTAGTTTAAAAGTCCAAAAAAGCAATGTCAGAAACCTTTCTACACATTCTCTCTCTTGTGAAACAGGAGGTAAAAGAGCCAAGGCTTTAGCTGAAGCTCTAAAGATTAACCAATTAATCACCATACTTAGCCTTAGGGGTAATTTTATAGGACATGAAGGAGCTATAGCCATAGCTGAAGCCCTAAAGATTAATCAATCAATCACCGTACTTGACCTTAAAGATAATTTTATAAAACGTAAAGGAGCTATAGCCATAGCTGAAGCCCTAAAGATTAATCAATCAATCACCATACTTGACCTTAAAGATAATTTTATAAAACGTAAAGGAGCTATAGCCATAGCTAAAGTTTTGAGGCATAATACCTCTGTTCTTGAGCTCGATTTAACGGGTAACAAAATAAGCGAAGAAATACTGAATAGTATTAATGAGATGATAGCTAGGAACAGGCGAATATTTGAGGCTAGGTGCCAAGCTGTAAGAAAAGGCAGACTTGACAAGCTTAATATTACAGATATCAGAATACTAATAAGTCAACTAAAGCCCAAAATCAACAAGAATGACTATTATTCTAAAGAATACTCAAAAATAAGTAAAACCCTTAACAATTACTATTCGAACAAGTTCCTAAAGATTAATAGAGTAGTTAAGCAGACAGATAACACCGGACTACCGGCTGAGATATGGACTAAAATAGGAAGTTACATAAGTCCGTATGATATAGTAGTAACTCCAAGAGATAAGTTTGAAAGCAGGTGCCAAGATGCAAGGGAGGGTAGATTTGAAGATCTTAGCGCTCCTAGTATCAAGGTAGTTATGAACGAGTTGGAACACAAAGTTGCTAGAGGTGATATTGATTCTGAAAAACACTTAAAACAAATCAGAGCACTTAATAAACATCATTCAGAGAACTTTCTTGCGCTTAATGGAGTAGTGAAGCAGACAGATAACACCACTCTTGAGCTACCAGCTGAGCTGTGGACTAAGATTGGGGACTACGTGGGATTGTATGGCATCATAAATTCAGAGAAAGGAAATAGAGGATCATATCTTACTAATGTTGCATGGTGTCAAGACCCTCTTATACTGTTTTTAAATATAATTGCTACAGCTCGTGTACTAATCTTACCTTCAGAATTACTTTTGGCATTCACTTTACCATTTTATACAGCAATTTTAGCAACATATTCAATTATGGCAGTAACAGCATTGGCGGTAACATATAGAGAAAATTTGCCTGCGATTATATCTACACCTGTGAAATGTGTATACCAAGCTGTTAGTGGCTCTATTGACAGATTAATAAACTATACTACAGGTTCGAACACTTCTACACTTGCAACTAGGTAACAATGAAATCACATATAATAGTCTATGATGATTGGGGGCAATAAAATCTTATATGCCTTAAGTACAGCTTTTTTGGAAGACTTAAATTGTGCATAGAGAGGTTGAAGGTTGCACAATATACGACTTGGGTCTTATAAAATACCCTAATAGCATAGAAGGCATTTGTAAAACGCTCCAAATATGTAGGACTCTGCTATTTAAGTGGATTAACATCCAGCTGCTTAGGTGAAAATCTATTTGGCGGCAAAGGGAATATTCACTGAAATGTGTCATAATTTAGTTACCTGGAAAATTTTATTCTA
>NZ_JSWE01000078.1 GCF_000815465.1 Candidatus Jidaibacter acanthamoeba
TGTTGAATGTCATTGATATTGACCCCTTAGAGTTTCAGTCTATTTGACCCCCTAAGTGCAAAATATAACAAGATTGTTTACATTTCAATTTCTCCTTTATTAAGTTTCGGTATAGCATTTTTTCGATAAGACTCTCCATCGAGCACTATACAATAGCTCTTATGCACAACTCTATCTAGAGCAGCATTAGCCATAACCGGCTCAGGGAAGAGTTCCAGCCACCCTTCAGTTTTTCTGTTACTGGTAATAATAAAGCTGCTACTTATATATTTTTCAGCAATTAATTCATACAGATCTGATGCTTGTAGAGGAGTTAAAGCTTTAAGCCCAAAGTCATCTAAGATTAGTAAATCTGTTTTAGTATACTCTGTAATCATCTCTTTCCAAGAATCATCAGCCCTACTTGCCTGGAACTTGCTAAATAAGTTATTGGCTCTTATAAATTTTACTTTCTTACCGGCACGACATGCCTGGTGCCCTAATGCTTGAGCTAAATGGGTTTTGCCGGTTCCGGTAGGGCCTAGTATAATAACATTCTGCTTTTCTTTTATATATTTATTGCTCATTAGGTGATTTATTATTTGCCTTACTTCCATAGAGTATTTCTTCATATCAAGGTTCTCGAATGTCTTCTCTTCCTCGAATTTTGCTCCTTTTATTCTATGAGCTATACTTTTACATTCCCGTCTTTGTTTCTCATCCTGTAAAATAAGTCCTAAAAATTCCTCATAGGCTAAGCTTTTGTTTTTTGCTTCCTGTAACCTTAGCGGTAAAGTCTCAACCATACCGCTTAACCTTAGCTCTTTAGCTAATTTACTTATAATTACTTCATCCATGGTGTACCTCCATGGTTGTTGAGAACTCTTGCGCACTCCTTACATAGGATCCTTGTGGATTATTTAGCTTTGCTATGCTAAATTCTTCTTCTATTGCTTTGGCCTCCATGCCCTTTTCAAGCATGTTCTTTATATTCTTATATGAGTAACATTTATAACTATATGCTCTCTTACATGCCTTCTCCAGCCTATCAGCGCTAAAATGTTCCCTTAGCCTTAGTATCGCTTGGGCTTTTCTCAACCTCTGATTGCTTATATCACTTAACACTTCTTTTATAACTTCTAAAGTATTTAATCCTATAGATTCTGCTTCCTCTAAGCACTTCTCAGGTGTTTTTTGGATAAACTTCTTAACACTCTCAGGGTAATCTTCTACATCTGTTA
The DNA here is from genome assembly GCF_000815465.1 of Candidatus Jidaibacter acanthamoeba. NCBI lineage: Bacteria > Pseudomonadati > Pseudomonadota > Alphaproteobacteria > Rickettsiales > Candidatus Midichloriaceae > Candidatus Jidaibacter > Candidatus Jidaibacter acanthamoebae. Next base: position 1,221 of record NZ_JSWE01000078.1, read on the forward strand.
CCCATTTCCCTTTTTCATGTTCTCTTATATGGCTCTTAATAATCTTATGATTACAATATATCTCAACTACCCTTAATCCTCCTCTTACCCATACCTCATTGCCTATATAAGTGGTAGGTACAGAGTAAAAATTACCCCTGAACACTACATGGTGATCCCTATGGACTTTTGCTTTCTCCCACTCAGGTATATCAAACACCCCTTTCGGTAAGTACTTTAATGCAGCCTTTTCCTCCTTCTCATATATTTCCTTCGGCGTCTTCCCGGTAGTCCTCGTTACCTGATTAGCTATTATATTTCTGCACCATGCCTTTGCTTTCTCATTCGCTTCTTCTATATCTTTATACTTCCTTCCCGCTAGTAATTGTTGTTTTACTATTAGTACACTTCTTTCTATCTTCCCTTTATGCTGTGGTTGCCTTACCTTAGTCGGGTCAGCTATAAATCCATAATACCTTTCAAGTTCAGCATAACTTTTATTGATCGTTGGATCATATATATCTGCGCTTATTACTCCCGATTTTAAATTATCTAATACAATCCTTTGTGGTACTCCACCATAATAGTTAAACGCATTTATATGACTTTGTATCCATGATCTCTCATCTTGCTTAAATACATACTCTACATACCTCATCCGGCTATGCGATAATGTCATTATAAATATATATGCCTTCCTAAGCTTCTTTGTTTTCGGATCTACCATTAATCCTGCATTCCCGTAATCTACCTGCCCCTCTTCTCCGGCTTTCGTAGTTATATGTATCGTTGCGTTCTTCCTAACCAATATCCTTTTATTTATATATCTTCTCACACTGCTTTCACTTATTTTAACCCCTCTTTCACTTATTAATCTCCATATTTGTTTTATGGTTATATTTTCTTCCCCCAACCACTCCTTTATTTCTCCTTCATATATTATAAGCTTTTGTTCACTCCAGTCTTCCTTCTCTTTAACCTTGTATCTTTCAACTCTTATATTTGCTGATATCTCATCTACTTTCCTGCTATCATCTCCTACCTTCAGTCCCGACTCCAATCCTCTTCTTATTAAGCTCCTTATCGTATTACGTGCTACTCCTAGTGATCTTGATATTGCCTTAATCTTTACTCCGTTTACCCACCGGTACAGTATTTCACTTATTTCTGTCATCTCTAGTTTCCTCATTTCTGTTTATTACCTATTTGATAACCTTCTAAGAACCATTCTCTTCTTATAGGTACCTCTTTCAACTCCCTTCTTCCTTTCCTAAGCAAAAGGGGGCAAATAATTTGAAACTAGGGGGTCATTATCTTTGAAACTTTATCCATCTTCAGGGGGCATTTACCATGACGCTCAACACTAAATGAAAAAATTGATAATTATGATTATGACAAGACCAATGAGTATGCTGAGAGAATAGAAGCCATTGCTGCAAAGTATAACGATGATAAGGAAGTTAAAGGTAAGCATACTAAATTAGCCACACAATTAGTTAGGGATAAAGGACGAGTTCTATTTAAATAAAAATTTTCAAAGATTAGTTATAGATTGAAGTTATTTTAGGTTAAGACACATAATATAGCTTATGTGACACAACCTAGTATTGTATATGTTCCAAACTGTTTATTTATCAGTTTGCTCTTCTTTTAAAAACTGCTTACCTTTAAGTCACATAAGATATTATGTAATTTTATTATTAGATATAATAGTGATATAAATATAACTTTCTTATTAATTGTAGTTATATTATTGTTGTTAATAAACTAAGTCACATGCAAAAATAAAAGGATAAAAATATGTTAATTAACGATGTTATGAAAATTACCAGAGCAGGGCAGGTTACTATTCCAAAGATCATTAGAGACAAGCTGCAAACAGATACTATCATGTTTGAGATAGTAGATGAAGAAATACATGTGATTCCGGTTACTAATGTAGCAGGTGCATTAAGTGAATTTAGTAAACAGGAAGATAAAGATTTTTCTCAAGTGAGGGATTCATCATGGCAAGCTCAAACTAAAGGATATAAAAAAGATGAATAAGAAATATAATATCATAGATACAAACTTCATACTACGCTACTTACTCGCAGATAACCAAGAACAGTATCAAATTGCAAAGACGTTTTTCCAAAATGTAAAATCAGGTAAGATTAGGGCTTACTTAGAGCAGGCGGTTATAATGGAAGTCATATTTGTTTTATCATCTTATTATAAAGTTCCTAGAGATAGAATAGTAAATGTGCTCAATAACTTTCTAAGGTATAAAGGGTTAGTAATTAATGAGAAAGAAATTATTATTAAAGCATTAGAGATATATATAACCA